>NZ_LXWA01000078.1:0-16287 GCF_001652315.1 Psychrobacter sp. SHUES1
TATGTCACATACCAAGGTTCATGAACCACTTATTTTTATATTAACTATAGGTCATTGTTTTTAATAGAAAATTAACTCTTTTAAATCGTGAACCTAAATTTAGGTAGCCATAAGTTAAATAGACTGTTTTAGAGTCACTGATAGCATGGGTTTTGAGCGTCGGATAAAGTCCGACATATCCTACTAATATGCGTATCAGCCTGTCTTTCAAACTTTTATTCATTGCGTCTACCAACTGATAAATACTGACAAATAAAATATCTTTAGAATTATGTGCATTTTTACAGTGTCATCGTACCGCTTATACCCATCGCTTACTGCGGTGAAAACAAGGCCGTGATCGACCTTGTTTTATGCACTACTTTTTTGACTATTCTTGATAGCGAGGATAATCACTATAGCCAATGGCAGTGCCACCATACATCGTGGCAGGATCTGCCTCATTGAGTGGCCAATGATTGGCTATGCGTTCAGGTAAATCGGGATTAGCAATAAAAGGACGACCAAAAGCAAATAAATCCCCATAACCTTTAGATAATATATCGACCGACTTCTGCACAGTGTACTTACCGGCATAAATAATACGTCCTGAAAACTCAGCTCTGACCGCTTGATAAAAAGGCTCTGGCAAATCAGGCGCATTATCCCAATCAGCCTCTGCAATGGATAAGTAAGCAATGCCCGCCTGTTCAAGTACTTTAATCGCTTCAATATAGGTATGATGAGGGTCTGCTTCTACTAAGCCTAGATACACACGAGTCTCATCCGTGCTGGCAAATAAAGGCGCAAAACGTACGCCTAAACGATCAGCGCCAACCACTTCACTGACGGCGGCAACCACTTCTTTTAAAAAACGCAGACGATTGGTCAACGAACCACCATATTGATCATCACGTGTATTGCTATGCTTAGAGATAAATTGATTGACCAAATACCCATTGGCACAGTGTAGCTCTACCCCATCAAAACCTGCTTCTAGTGCGTTGCGCGCGGCTTGTGCATACATAGCGACCAATTCACCCACTTCTTCTGTGCTCAGTGCCCGTGGCTCACTTGGGTCGGCTAAAGCGCCCTCGCCTGGACCTGTCTCAATAAACACTTTGACGTTAGTGGCAGTAATGGCAGATGGAGCGATAGGCTGCGCTTGATTGGGTTGTAAGCTAGTATGAGACACGCGGCCAACGTGCCACAGCTGCGCAAAAATAATACTGCCTTTAGCATGTACTGCTTGCGTGACTTTTTTCCAGCCTTCAATTTGCGCTGGTGAATGAATCCCGGGCGTCCACGCGTAGCCTTGGCCACGCGGCTCAATCTGTGTACCTTCAGTCACCATAAAACCTGCTGAGGCACGCTGTGCATAATAGCTTGCCATTAAATCATTAGGGATATTGTCAGGTTGCGTGCTACGAGAGCGCGTCAAAGGCGGCATCACGATACGGTTTTTAAGGGTATAAGGTCCAAGTTGTACAGATGAAAATAACGCACTGGTATTTTTCATTTTTGGCACATTTAGCATAGCTTGTTTCATAACACTCTCTTTTAAAGCAAACGGATAGGCGTATTTTTTGAGCCACTGAATCTATTTTTAGGTTTAATGGGCTGCTTAAGTAATGTTGGTTAGCATAGAGTTTTGTAGGTACAATTAGAAACAAGCCTTTCTTGTCTAGGGTACAACTATTAATGGTAAGTGTTATGAATGGTATGAATCGGCTAGATATCAAGCAGCTTAGAGTATTGCAGGCACTACTTGATCTAAAAAATCTCTCGCAAGTTGCGCGCAAAATGGGACTGACGCAACAAGCGATTAGTGAGCAGTTGCGTAAGCTACGGGATTTGTTTGATGATCGTTTGTTTATTCGTCAAGGCAATAGCATGGTGGCAACACCAAAAGCACTAGCAATGCGGCAGCCGATTGACGAGATATTAAAACAGTTGGAAGTATTGTTAGAGCCAGAAGTGTTTACGCCGCAAACCTACAAAGGCGTCTTTACGATTAGTGCAACCGACTATGCGACGCAGGCATTATTGCCGCAGTTATTTAGTATCACACGCTGTGAAGCGCCTCATTTAAAGCTGATAGTGAGAGATTTTGCATCAGACAATATCAATCAGCTGATTGCGGCAGGCGAACTTGATTTACTGATTACTTTTCCAGAGTTTATCCCTGACAATTTATCGTATGTGACGCTATTTGAAGAACAGCATTTATGTGTGACGGGTTATAAAAACACCTTTGCAACAGAGATATTCACACTGGCGCAAGTTGCCGCACACCCACAGCTGGTGGTATCGCCTTCGCGTGCCAATTTGCGCGGATCGCATGATCAATGGTTTGCAGAAAAAGGGCTTAAACGCCATATTGTGATGTCAGTTCCTAGCTTTTCAGCCGTGCCAGATATCCTGCACACCACCGACATGATTGCCTTTTACCCTGCGCGACTATTACCAAATAATAAAGTCAAAGAGATTGAAATCGAAGCATTACCGCCCACCTTTAAGGTAATCGCAGCATGGCATCCACGTACCAGTGACAGTGGTATACATCGCTGGTTAATTGAGCAATTACGAAATTTATAGTTAAAAGATTAGCCTGTCTTAAAGTCATCTTATTGAGCATTTAGGCTAACCCTATATTTTATGCAACACTCTCAAAAGTAGGTATAAGATGTTTATCGGTGATGGATTGCTTAATATTGCAGACTGCACGCTTACCAAATGCACCAAGGTTGTAGTCTGCAAATTCATGATATAGCGTCACCACATCGCCCATAATCAGTAATGCTGGGGTTGGCAATTTCGCTTCGGCTTGCTGCTTAGCGATACTATCAAGCGTACCGATGAGCAGTTGCTGCGTGGGCAAGCTGGCATGGCTAATCACCGCAAAAGGCGTTTCGCTATCTCGTCCCGCTGCTATTAACCCTTCGGTCAATTCATCTAGCTGATGCAATCCCATATAAAAAACGACGGTTTGGGTGCTATCTAAATGCTCGTCATAGTTATTGTTGGGCGCTCCTGATTTCTTATATGCCGTTACAAACTTCACTGTCTGCGCATGGTCTCGATGCGTCAATGGAATACCTGTACTACTAGCAGCGGCACTGGCGGCAGTAATACCGGGAATAGATTCAAAAAAGATACCATGGCGTACCACTTCTTGAAGCTCCTCTCCGCCGCGCGCAAAGATAAAAGGGTCGCCGCCTTTAAGTCTTACAACTGTTTTACCTGCCAGCGCGTGCTTGACCAGCAGCTCATTGATGCCTTCTTGCGGCAGCGCATGATTGGCTCGGCGTTTACCGACGAATATCTTCTCTGCTGTTGGTTCGCACATATCCAAGATATCCTCTGAGACCAAACTATCATAAAGCACCACATCAGCGCTCTGCATGATTCGCAAAGCTTTTAGTGTGAGCAGCTCAGGATCACCAGAGCCTGCACCGACTAAATGCACAGTACCTACTTTTGTAGCTGCTATATTTAATGGCGCGTTTAGTGTATTGACGACACACTTTTTATTAGATAAATCGTTTGGAGGTAGTGTTGCGATAAAGGCAGATGAATCCGTCATGACGGTGACTCCTAATGATGCTGTTAGTGCAATATACGGTGCAAGCCCCATGCCATATTGATCAATTGGTTGTATTTCATAAGGCGGCTATAAGGAAGTTATAAGACAGCTATGACGCATACTCCTCAATAAGCGCATTGATTTGACCCACACACGAGCCGCAATTGGTACCAGCACGGCACGCTTCGCCCACTGCTTGTGCGCTATGACACTGCTGCTTGGCGATTGCATTGACAATAATGTTTTCTCCGACTGCCATGCAAGAGCACACCAACGGACCTGGATCGATATAGCCGGTAGCTGGACGGCCTGCCAGCAACCATTTATAACGCTGCTGTACTGGTATGGCATCGGTACTGGCAAAGCAGATGTCAAGCCAATGTGTACTAGGCAAATACATCACTTTTGGTGCAAAATAAATGGCTAATAGCAGCTGATCACTCGGCATAGCAGAGTCTAAAGGACTTGGTATATGGTCTAACGCCTCACTCCTCACCTCCGACTGAGTCGAGATAAAGCGTAGTTGCTTCTCTGGTTTACTCAAGGTGAAAGCGCTATTAACCGTCAGAGTATCGTCAGCATTGTCAATCAACAATCTTTCTGATACAGACTTTTGATAGTCATCGATAAACTGCTGCCAAAATTTAGGGTCAAGCAACTGCCTAGCTGTGCGCTCGGCTGGGCTGGCAAGAGTAATGAGCACACTATTGGCTTGCCTGCTGATACTCCATGTCAGCGCTGGTAGTGAGAGAGACGAACATGCACCATTTAACTCAAAATTTGTAGACGCTGTTTGCGACTCACCCGCTATTGCTTTCTTCTTAAAATGAGCAGTCATCGCACGCAAGTGCACTAATATGGTGTCCTGCAAATCAGGATGCACCATAATCTTGCCAAGTGTCTGCATAGGCACGGCGCTCATGCGAATCGCTGAGTTTTTTAGCTCAGGCTGTCCTGAATATTGATCTACAAATGTCGGGATGAGCGTCCCTACCCGTGCAAAGCTAGCAAAGGCATTACTCCAGTGTATGGGCATAAAGGCATCACCAACACGCATACTATCACTGATGGCGATTTGCGCTAAAACCGTTTGCTCGATATTCTCATTATCTGTATCGGCATTTTTACTAACATTATTCGTATCAATAGTTGTTGCCTCACTATTCGGCAGGATCTGCTCATAGCGAGAATGTAGCTGCACATAGTCGCCCTTTTCAACACCGAGTTGTTTGGCTTCATTAGGATGGACAGTCAGCGTCGGCACAGATTCATGTTGATTGAGCTGTGGCGACAGCCCTGTGCGTGTCATGGTATGCCACTGATCTCGTAGTCTGCCCGTAATCAGGCGTAGATTCACGGTTGAGGGGTCGAAGTCGAAGTGATGAAAATTAGGCAGGCTAGCACTATCTGAAGGCGTAATAGCAATGAGGTTTACTTGAGTGGGTGTAATACGCGCGCCACCCCACTGAAAGGGGGGTATTACCTCATAGTCAGCGCGACTTAGAACTGGCATTGGTAAGTCTTTAGCCAAATTGAGATAGCGCGGTTGATTGTTTTTTGATGCTGATTGACTAGGGTTGTTCTTAAAAGCAGTGAGCGCCACGTACTCATTAAATATCTCACTAGGATGATCATAATCAAACCCTGATAGCCCCATACGCCTCGCCACTTGCGAGAGTATCCACCAATCAGGTTTGGCAAGACCGAGTGCAGGCTTTACAGCGCGTTGTCTTGATATTCGTCGCTCAGAATTGGTGACTGTGCCTGACTTTTCACCCCAACCTTGGGCAGGTAATACAATATCTGCGCACTTAACCGTATCACTGTCTACCGAGCAGTCAGAGACAATGACCAAGTCACAAGCCGCTAATGCATGGCGAAATTTATCCGCGTCAGGTAAGCTCACGACCGGATTGGTTGCCATAACCCAAATGGCTTTAATCCGCCCATCTAAGATAGCATCGGCAGCATCGCACGCTTTGACACCTACTTCTGCAGTAATAGGCTGAGGTGCCTGCCAAAAGTCAGCCACCAGTTGACGATGCTGCTCGTTGTCTAGGTCTAGATGCGCGGCAAGCAGGTTAGCTAATGCACCGACTTCGCGCCCGCCCATCGCATTTGGCTGACCGGTGAGTGAAAACGGACTTGCACCTACTCGGCCCACTCGCCCAGTATACAAGTGAGTATTGATAATGGCATTGACCTTGTCGGTACCACTTGCAGATTGGTTGACACCCATGCTAAATGCCGTGACGGTTTTATCATTTGCAGCAACCAGCGCATAAAACTCCTGTACCAGATCCGCACTGATACCACATGCCGTCGCCACTTTATCAATCGTCCATGTTTTTGCGGCCTCTAAGGCGGGCTTAACATCATGACACTGCTTAAGATAGTCTTTATCACCACAGCCTTCTTGCTCAAGATAATGCAGCAGTCCGTTATATAAGTGCGTATCCGTGCCAACAGCAATGGGCACGTGCAAATCGGCAAATTCACAAGAATCAGTACGACGCGGATCAATCACGATTAGTTTTTTATTAGGATCACGCTTTTTGGCGGCTAAAAACCGTCCGAATAAGATAGGATGACACCACGCCATATTGGAGCCCACCAGCACCAATAAATCACAAGACTCTAAATCTTCATAATTACTAGGCACTAAGTCTGCACCAAAAGCACGCTTATGCCCTGCAACCGCTGAGGACATACAAAGACGCGAATTGGAATCGATATTATTATTACCAATAAAGCCTTTAATGAACTTATTGGCAACGTAGTAATCCTCAGTAAGCAGCTGCCCTGACACATAAAACATTACGCTGTCACGCCCGTGTGTCACGATAGTGTTATTCAAACGACTGGCAATATCATCCAATACTGCCTCCCACTCGACAGGCTGCGTATCTGTCGGTTGTCCTTTTGCTATTGTTCGCTGTTTGTTTTGATAATAAGGCTGAGTCAACCTGCGTTCAGTGCCCAATGTTTGTGCCAATGCACTGCCTTTTGAGCAGAGTTTGCCGAAGTTTGCTGGATGCTCAGGATCGCCTGTCACGCTGACTACACCTGCCTCATCGATGTTTGCTAGTACGCCGCAGCCTACGCCGCAGTAAGGACAAGTGGTACGAATAGGACTGATCAAATCCTCAGTGTAAGTTGTAATGCGAGAGGACGGTACGACACTGAAGGCTTGATCGTCATTTAAGATGGTGCTGCTCATGAGGCCTCTCCTATTAGGTGTGCGTCACTTGGCACGGCAGATTCGGGCTCAGCTGCTTCTATTTTCTCTACATCGCAATAGGCTTCGCCAAAGATAAGGTCTTCTTTTATCGAGGATATGTCACTGCCATCAGTGATCAGCTGACTATAAAACCCGCTTTCACTCACATCACCGTATAGTACCGTGCCAATAAGTTTGCTTGCTTTAATATAGAGACAAAGATAATGATCGAGGCTCGTTTGCTGATAAACCACGCGCTCTATCTGTGCCATTTCAATATCATCAAAAGCAATCTGACCTGCTGAAAAAGCGGCGATGCCAGATACTTTTAATTTTAAAGATAAAGGCTTGCTGATAAAGGGACGCCAGTGGTTTTTGTATTCGGTTATTCGTGAGTCACTACTAAGTCTCCTACTACTTGAGACGCTCGACTCTTTTAGGACAGAAACCAAAGTATCCACCTGTTGGTTGACAGGGGCTACCATACCGAACAGCTCACCATCTAGTTCTATACACTCACCAATCGCATAGACATGAGGACAGCTTGTATGCATAAAGTTATCTACGAGGATACCTCGGTTAACCTCAAGACCACTTTGCTGGGCCAGTGTCGTATTGGGGATGACGCCAACGGCCATGACAATAAAGTCTGCTGGCAGTGTGCGGCCATCCTTTAACAACAGACCATTAACCTCGTGTTGATCATTGACCGTAATACATTCTGTGTTGGCTAACACCTCCAGCTTGACACTTCGACTGAAGAGCTCTGCTTGTAGCAGATGAGCGGCGGGCATATCAAGCTGTCGGTTGAGAACATGACTATCGACATGAACCACTGTCATATCTGCCCCTTGAGATGCCAAAGCACAAGCGGCTTCCAGACCCAGCACCCCGCCACCAATGACAAGACCCTTTTTTGCTTGGCGCGCGTACTCCGTCAATACCTGCACATCAGCAATCTCTCGAAATACATGAACCCCCTTAGCATCATGATTGGCAAAAGGGATGACGCGAGCTTGTGAGCCAGTAGCAAGCACCAGCTCGGTATAATCCAGGGTTTGTCCATCACTCAATTTGACACACTGCTGATTGGTTTCGACTGCATCTACCGACGTGCCAGCCAATACCGTGATACCCAATTGCTCATATTCTGCTAGCTCGTATAAATATGTCTCTTCAAAAACCGACTCTCCTGAGAGTACGGGTGACAGCATGATACGGTTGTAGCCCACTTGCGGTTCTTTGCTAATCAGCGTGATGGGTAAATGAGCTGCGCCTTTTTCTTGGCTGCTTTGCTGCTGAGCACGTGCCAGCTCAATGGCAAAACGACTGCCTGCCATCCCAGCGCCTATAATAACGATGCCCGCAGTAGTCTGACGTCTAGAAGAAGCATTGGTAGAGAAAGCAGTATGGGTTGGTTCTGGTGAATCAAGTGACATAGGAAAATCATTCCTTAGCCGCAACACGCAGCGTTGAGTAAAATGGCTTGTCGTACTATTTACGTTTAACAAGGTTTTATGAAAAATAAATCAGCAACGATATGATAATGACAAATTGAATAAAGCAAATGCTGTGCCAAACCAATAAGGGATGACGTATGATCAGCGGTTCAGGGTCTCTGGTATTGTTACTATTATCGGGATTAAAGTCTTGTAAGAACTCGCCAATCGCTTGATACCTTGCCTGCGTACTAGAGTGTAGTGCACGCATCAACGCTTGCTGGCTGGTAGCGGGCACTCGGTTTTGACGCAGGCGCGCGGCAGGTACAACTAGTGAGACAGATGGGTTCATCAACTCTTGCGAGCTAAATGGTAGCTCACCTGTGAGTAACTCATAACCAATCACGGCAATGGAAAACAAATCAGAATGCACGCCTTTTGGGGCATCGGTGTAATATTCTGGTGCAGCGTAGTGCAAATCGCCATTAGGAGGACGCGTACTATCTTTTAGTATGGAGGAGCTAGCAGAGCCAAAGTCGATTAACTTGACCGCACCTGATTGAGTTAATAATATATTTTCAGGCTTGATATCTTGATGCAGTAGGTAGTTTCGATGCATCACACGGACCGCCATGCCGATCTTAGTGAGTAAATCGTAAGTTTGCCAAATATCACAAGGGGCTTGACGATCCATAAAAACTCGTAGGCTCTCCCCTTCGATATATTCCGTTAAATGATATAAATAAGTGCTACTGGCAGGCACTGGGTAGTAGCGCAAAAGCCCCGATGCATTAGACGCATTGAAAGTAGCATTCAGTTTTTTAGAGACATCACTGGTTAAAAGCGGATCATGGGAGGATACGCTATTGGGGTTCACTTGATTGTAAGCGGGCTCACCAATACGTTTGTGCTTGGACAGGCTCAAACCGATTTTACGTTCCTTTAAAAACTCACGTAGATAATACCCATCAGCAATGACATTGAGACTTGGCGACTTCAAAACAAATGCATGCTGGTCGTTATCCTCTACTAAATACACCTCACTGCGAGCCGTACGCGCGATGATTTTTTTGACCACAAAATTATCAATCTGTGCCCCTACTGCCAAGCCCGTTGGTAAGCGATAGTGATTGATATCCTGAGCATGACTACGGTCGCTATCCAAACCTTGATCAAGCGCAATGGCGTTGTCTGTTTCTCTGTGCGTTTTGGTTTTTGTGATTTCATCGTTCATACCCAGCATGATTACACTGAGATTATCATGGCTACCCTCGCTAAAGGCGTGCTCACATAAACGCTGGCTCATCTGAAGATGGTCGATGATTTGATTGGGACATGCTACTGATTGGTGCATGGCCTGTACCGCAGCACACAGCTCAAACTGTAACTCTGCTGGCGTAATAGACTCATAAACCCCATCGGTCATGAGCGCCAAACACTCGTTTTGGTGCAAAGTGAACACAGATTGTTGCAGCTCCACTCGTGTGTCAGCACCGATAGCAGCAGACAGGGCTCCTTTATCCCGTCCATGGTGGATATGATGGTCTTTGGTCAATAGCACCATACTGTCGATACCGATACGATAGATACGAGAATCGCCCGTATGAAACAGATGAATACGGTCGCCTATGCACAGCAGCCCTGATAGCGTGGATAATAAGGCGGGCAGGCGCTCATAGGCTTGCGGGAAATAAAGCGCATCATTGGCTTGGTGCACCGCCTCCTTAATCACGATGGCAACTTGATCGTCATCAAAGCGGTGTAGTGGATTTGGCGATTGCTCTTGAGATTCGCTTGATATCTCATTTGCTTGCACCCTATCTGTCTGTACCATCTCTGCAAGTTGTGAGGTGATATGGTGTGCCACCGTGTTTATCACTGACTGACTGGCTTGTTTGGGAAACTGGCAAGCACTGACCCCATCAGCCATCAGCACCAATAAAGGCGCTGTAAAAGAGGGATGAGCCCCATGAAACGCTGACGATGATAACGATGGAAACCCATAAGGTAGGCAGGTCGTTATGAGTAGGCTATCTTGGTTCTCAGCTTTGCGTCCTGCCATCGTAAAAAAATCAGGCAGCCACAATGCAACGTCCGCATCATGGCTGCTTACTTGATTTGTTTGTTTAGGCGCTTGTTTGACGCTCTCATGCATAATTTAGCTCACTTGTATTTGAGCAAAGCTGCCATCTGGCATCTCTTCAATAATAACGCCTTCAGGCTCTTTTAATAAAAACAGCGCCAAGAAGCCAATCACTGCTGTTGCGGCAATCACAAAGAAAAACACCTGATACGATACCAGACTCAGTACAGTTAGATAGACCACTGACCCGACGTTACCGTAAGCACCCGTCATTCCTGCAAACTGACCTGTCATACTACGTTTAATCAAAGGAATCACAGCAAACACTGCTCCCTCACCCGCCTGTACAAAGAAAGAGCAGAACATGGTAATCAACAGCGCAAGTGCGATCGGCCATGAAGAGTCAACGACACCCATCAACAGATAACCAATAGCCAAACCTGCGGTAAGAATCAACAGCGTGATTTTGCGACCGAATTTATCACTCAACCAGCCGCCGCCTGGACGTGACATCAGATTCATAAAGGCGTAGCTTGATGCCAAGACACCTGCCATGACAATCGATAAGTTAAAGGTTTCTTGATAGAAGAGTGGCAGCATAGAGACCACAGCCAACTCTGAGCCAAAAGTCGCAAAGTATAAAATATTCAAAATACCTACTTGCTTAAAGTCATATCGGTGAGCTTTTGGCACAGGCGTGGTAAATACTTCCTTATTAAAACGATAACTACTGATAAATTCATAAACGTATAACACCACCAACGCAATATAGACGATGTTGACACTTGCCTGACTCAGCAAACTCACACCAGCTGGTGATAATTTCCACGCCAATAAGGCCAATGCCAAATACATTGGCAGTTTAAATACCATCATGAGCCAGAAGTCACCTGATGAAGTTACCATCATGGCACCCGATTTTTTAGGTTTGAAATACGTAGCACCCTTAGGGGTATCACGTACCATCTTGTAAAAAATCACACTATAGAGCATCATAACCACCCCTGAGGTAGCCGTTGCATAACGCCAACCTTCCTCACCGCCAAAGATGGCAGCGGCCGCAATAGAGACTGTCGGTAGTAGCAGTGCCGCGGCGGCAGAGCCGAAATTTCCCCAGCCCCCATAGATACCTTCAGCTGTACCCAGCTCATTAGCAGGGAACCAGTCACTCATGAGACGAATACCAACCACAAACCCTGCACCAACGAAACCCAATAAAAAGCGTGATAGCGCTAACGTGTTGTAATCTTGCGCAAAAGCGAAGGTGAGACAAGGAATAGCGCCAATGGCTAAAATTGCAGTGTAAACAAGCCGCGGACCAAAGCGATCGGTCAACATGCCAATGATGACCCGAGCTGGGATAGTCAAGGCAACATTTAATATCAATAAAGTTTTTACCTGGTCTTTGGTGAGGTTCAAACTCTCCCCAATCGCAGATAAGAATGGCGCATGGTTAAACCACACGAAAAAGGTGAAAAAAAACGCCATCCACCCAAGATGGAGAATTTTGTTTTTACCGCTAAAAGAAAAGATATTCAGCTTGTTTTTATTTGGTGCAGTAGGGCTCGGTGATGGCGATGACGACATAAGCGGTTTCCTTAAATAGTGAAATTTAGGGCCAACAGGGAAAGTCGAAGAACATATTGTATTGAACGAGCTAACCTGTTAGAGCATTTAAGGGGGTGCAATGGCTGTGCCAGCTGCCGCTATGAGCCGTGTTGTGAAGATAAAATTTACCTTTGATAAAAGCGTCTATACGTTGCTATAGATGACATCCAAGTAGCTTGGATAAATTACTCATACTCTAATAGCTATATGAAAATACTAACTTTATCGAGATAAATTTAAAATCCTCACTGCTATAAAAACAAACAAATTGGTGCATAGTTTTATCTATTTTGGTGCATCTATTTTTTATATCCTCACATTCAATGAGCGAAGACTGTCTTATTTATCATGCCTATTCATATACTCGAAAATACCACGCTGCCTTAGAAAGACACTGTCATTGACACAGGCTTTCTTCTGTAGTAATCAGCCTTTCGCTTAGAAATATGGTGCTATATAACGGTGCTTGGCACAGTTATTGAAGGTGTAATTGCTGTAAGCACTATTTAGATAAACGCATGACTAAGGATAATCACATGAGTAGCACTATAGTGAGTAAGGCAGGTAAAACTAAGTTGGTAGTGATTGGCAACGGTATGGTTGGGCATCATTTTATTGAGCGCGCCATAGAAAAAGGCTTACACGATCAGTTTGAGATTCACGTATTTGCTGAAGAGGATCGCCCAGCTTATGACCGGGTGTATCTATCGAGCTATTTTGAACATAAAGATGTGAGTAAACTAAACTTAGTGGACTTGAGCAGGTATGAGGATGCGCAGATTCAGTTGCATCTCAATCAGCGAATCACAAACATCGATGCCGCCAATCAATGTATCAGCACGGAAGAAGGTACCCAGATAGACTATGCTGAATTGGTATTAGCAACAGGCTCCTATCCGTTTGTGCCGCCAATTCCAGGGCGCGAGCATCCGCACTGTCATGTCTATCGTACGATTAAAGATTTGGATGATATTCTCAGTACTGCTGAGAAGCCAAAAGTCAAAAAAGGTGTCGTGGTCGGGGGTGGCCTGCTTGGCCTTGAGGCAGCCAAAGCCCTAGTCACACTAGGATTAGAGACTTACGTAGTCGAGTTTGCGCCTCAGCTGATGGGCGTACAGCTCGATGCTGCTGGCGGTGATATTTTAAAGCGTAAAATTGAAGCCCTTGGGGTCAAGGTATTAACAGGTAAAAATACTAAGGCCATTATCGACAACACCCTATCGGATGAAGCATCGTGTCATTTAACCATGCAGTTCGCTGATGATACCTCATTAGATACCGACATGATCGTCTTTAGTGCGGGTATTCGTCCGCAAGATAGCATTATCAAAAGCAACCCTGAATGCGGTATTGAAATCGGCACCCGTGGCGGTATTCTGATTGATGAAGCTTGCCGTACCAATGCCCCGAATGTATATGCCATTGGAGAGTGCGCCGTATGGGACAACACCGTTTTTGGCTTGGTCGCGCCAGGTTATAGCATGGCCAGTATTTGCGCCGCTCAAATTGCAGGCGATCACGCTCAGACCTTTACAGGCGCTGACATGAGCACCAAGCTCAAATTGATGGGTGTAGATGTGGGCAGTATCGGCGATGCGCACGGTGCAACAGAAAACAGTTTGAGCTATTTATACCAAAACCCTGCGACAGGTATCTATAAAAAACTGGTCACAACGCCTGATAACAAGCGCTTGCTTGGCGCGGTATTGGTCGGTGATACCGAAGACTATAACAATCTATTACAGCTATACCTCAATGATGTCGACTTGCCTGCCCATCCTGAGAGCTTGATTTTACCGAACGTTGAAAAACCAGCAATGGGTATAGAGAACTTACCGGATAGCGCTACGATTTGCTCATGCTACAACGTCACCAAAGGCGATATTTGCACGGCGGTTGAGAACGGTGCGTACTCCATTGCCGAAGTAAAGTCTTGTACCAGTGCAGGTACAGGCTGTGGTGGCTGTGCTCCTATGGTGAAAGACACTTTAAGCTACCAGTTAACGACCCTTGGTTTTGAGGTCAATAACGACTTATGTGAGCACTTTGCTTATACCCGTCAAGAGATCTATAGCTTGATTCGTGTTCATGGTATTAGAACTTTTGATGCGCTACTGGAGGAGCATGGTAAAGGTCATGGCTGCGAGATTTGCAAACCTACGGTCGCCTCCATCTTGGCCTCATGCTGGAATGATTATGTGCTCAAGCCTGAACTGACACCGTTGCAAGACAGCAATGACTACTATCTGGGAAATATACAAAAAGATGGCACCTATTCGGTCGTACCTCGTGTGCCGGGTGGTGAAATCACTGCTGATAAGCTGATCATCCTTGGACAAGTCGCCAAAGAATTTAATCTATATACCAAAATTACGGGTGGTCAGCGCGTGGATTTATTTGGTGCACGTCTAGACCAACTACCTGATATCTGGACACAGTTGGTGCAAGCCGGTTTTGAGACTGGTCACGCTTATGGTAAGTCGTTAAGGACGGTTAAATCCTGCGTGGGTAATAACTGGTGTCGCTACGGTGTCGATGACAGTGTCGGCTTAGCACTAAGATTAGAAGACCGCTATAAAGGCGTGCGTTCACCGCACAAGATAAAAATGGGCGTGTCTGGATGTACACGCGAGTGTGCAGAGGCACAAAGCAAGGACTTTGGTATTATCGCCACCGAAAATGGTTGGAATTTATTTGTCTGTGGTAATGGCGGTATGACCCCGCGTCATGGCGAATTGTTTGCCACTGATCTTGATAGCGATACGGTCATCAAATACATCGACCGTATTATCATGTTTTATATCAAAACAGCAGATAAGCTCCAGCGTACCTCAAAATGGCGCGAGAGCTTAGATGGCGGATTGGCGTATTTACAAGCCGTCATTGTTGAAGACAGTTTAGGCATCGCTGATGAGCTAGAGGCGCAGATGCAACTGCTGATCGACAACTATGTGTGTGAGTGGAAAGCCACCATCACCGATAGCGAAAAGCTCAAACGCTTCCGTCACTTCGTCAATAGTGAACAAGGAGATGACAATGTGGTCTTTGTCACCGAGCGCGAGCAGATCCGCCCTGCGACCGATATTGAAAAAGCTAAAATCCTAGCGACTGAGCTGTCTTAATCACCGCTTAATAACTTTCGATCATACACCAATAAGGATAATCCAATGAACCAGTATGTAGTTTGTAGATTAGAAGACATTCTCCCTGAAACTGGTGTTTGCGCACTAATAGAGGGCAAACAAGTAGCAATTTTTCGTACTAAAGACAATAAACTATTCGCGCTTGATAACTATGATCCCTTTAGTCAGGCCAATGTATTATCTAGAGGGTTAGTGGGTGGTACTACTGTTACCAACGATGGTGGCATTGATGAAGCGGTGTTGTATGTGGCTTCACCTATTTATAAGCAGCGCTTTAACATTGCTACCGGTCAGTGCTTGGATGATAACAGTGTAATGCTTGCTACTTATGATGTTGAGCTTGATATTAGTTTTGAAGGTAATGATGTGATTATAAAATATGAGCAGTTAGAAACGTCATCTACGACACTACTCGAAATAGAGGCTGTCTAAGCTGTTGGTTTACATTTACATCTGTTTTAGTCAATACTCAATAGTTGATAGACAGTGGTTGATATAATATTCAAGATTGCATAATAATCTGAGATAGGCTTTGAAATTAAAACCTTCTCAGATTATTACCTGCTTTAGTCTCATACCGATACAAGATACTCTTAGCTTCTGCTTTAAAATCCTGTGGATTCATTTCTGTCTGAGTGGTAATGTCAGGTTTCTGGCTGGCCTGTTTCTCTGAGTCACGGAATAAGGTATTCTGCGCCTCTTATCTAAAATCATGCTCACTAAGTGCTGTTTTAACTTTTATAGCCTTCATATTATTGATTTGCTCATCACCATTTTGCCTTTCATTTTTTGTCTCATCTCGTGGTGAAATGAAAGTAGGAATAGAATTAGGGCGTGTCTTCAATTGGATAAGGCATAAATAATAGTTACAATACCGCATCTACTGAGTCGATGCGAGAAATACAAGTTATGGCAAGAACAGTACTAACAGATACGCTTTGGGATCAATTGCAATCAACGATGACACAGCATGGCTGCTATCAAACTCAAAACAGTCGAGAGGTTATGGAAGCCATACTGTGGAAACTACGTACAGGCGCCCCTTGGCGTGATATACCTGAAGAATTATGCCCATGGAAAACCGCTTACAACCGTTTCAATCGATGGTCAAAAACGGGTTTGTGGGAGAAATTTTTTTTAGCCTACGAAAAGAAGTTGATACGGAATGGGTATTCATCGACGGAAGCTATGTTCGCTGTCACCAGCATGCAAGTGGAGCTCGGCTTGGT
>NZ_LXWA01000079.1:0-16232 GCF_001652315.1 Psychrobacter sp. SHUES1
AAGGAAAATTGTTTGTCATTCCTGAACGTAGAAAGCGATCTTGCCCGAGGGTAGTTAAGGGTAAACCACAAAAATATCCCAAAAAAAATACCAGTCAGCGTTAACTGACTGGCATTACTGCAATGGCAGGGCTTTTTTGTGGCTAAGCAAGAAGGAGTTTGATACTGACCTCAAAGTAATAGCCGTCTTTTACCGTGATGGCTATTTTACCGTTATGAGCATTGACAATCGCATGCACAATCGACAAACCTAAGCCTGTCCCTGCATGCATTGATAAGGTTTTATGATGGCGATAAAAACGCTCTGATAATTTATCCACCTCTGCTTGCGTCATCGGGGCGGTTAGACGGTTAGTGAAGGAGATTTGCAGGTATGAGGCTAGCATGCCTGATGAAGATAAGACTTGCCTATTATCTGCAACCTTATCCGTAACAATTTTGCCATTAATATGAATAATACTATCACTGGCGGCATAATAAACGGCATTGGCAATTAAGTTAGCAAACAACCTTTGCAATAGGCTTGCATCGCCAAGTATGGTTTTAAAGTCACCTGTTTTTTTTAAAGAGATGGCACGGTCTTCGGCTATCCATTCATAATACTCCATCATCTTAGTCAGCAGTAAATCGCTATCTACGCGGTTAAACTGCGAATGAATCAAGCCTTTTTGCGTTTTTGCCAGTAGCAGCATGTTGTTAATTAAACTGGATAATTGCGCTAAGGTGTCATGCTGATGATGCAGCTGCTCAATATACTCATTGCTATCTCGCGGTTTGCTGAGCATGACTTGGGTTTGGGTGCTGAGGGTAGCAAGCGGCGTGCGCAGCTCATGGGCGATATCGTCTGAAAAACGTGACAGGGTTTCAAAGTTATGCGCGAGCTTAACCATCATTGCATTATAGGATTCAGCAAGCGGTCGCAATTCACTGGGCATATCCGCTATCACGATTCTATCGTCGAGCTGGTCGGCATTGATACGGCTCATTTTTTGTCGAATGGTGGCAAGCGGTGCAAAGCCTAAATGCACACTAAAAGCGGCGATAGAGACTAAAAGAAAGGTAATGGCGATTAAAATAACAATCAGCTGACGGTTAAATTGCGCCAAATACTGATGATGAACATCGATGGGTAGGGCGATAAGGGCTAAGCGGCTGGCGTGCTGAATGACAATAGCGCGATAATGGCGGTCGTTAATTTTTAAATCAAACGGCTGTTCGTGATGTTTTTGCCACAACGCTTTGACCGCGCCACTATGAGCCGATTGATCGATAAAACCAGTTGGCACACTGATAAGCACTTGCCCGTTATTATCGGTAATCACGGTTTTGACTTCATAGTCGATACTAGCGTTCTGTAAAGCGAGCGTCTGCTGAGAAAGTGGCTTTTTCTTAGTATTACTAGTGTCAACTATGCTATTGCTATCCATATACTGGCGTAAATTAAACGCCGCATGGGTCAAAATCTCCGCATCCATTTGTTCAAAATGCTCATTAACCGAGCGCTGTATCCAGACATACAAAAATATCTGAGTGACGATGACGCACAAGCTTAAAAGCAGGATAGTGCGCCACAATAAAGATAGGCGACCATCCGTCGCAATCGGCGTCATACTATTCAATAACCGCAGTGATATCGGCGCTATCATTAGCATCATCCTCTATATCTAGCCGATAACCCATGCCGCGCACCGTATGAATCAGCTTGATATCAAAATCGTCATCGATTTTAATCCGCAAACGCCGTATCGCCACATCAATCACATTGGTGTCGCTATCAAAATTGATATCCCAGACTTGCGAGGCAATCACAGAGCGCGGTAGCACCTCACCTTGGCGCTCAAGAAAAAATTGTAGTAGCGCAAATTCTTTAGCGGTTAGTTTAATAATCTGCTCGCCGCGTGTGACGGTACGCTTAGCAATATCCATTTTTAAATCGGCAATTTGCAGCACAGTATTGGCATAATCAGTTTGATTGACGCGGCGCAATAGATTTTTGATTCTGACCAATAATTCAGCAAAGGCAAAGGGCTTGGTCAGATAATCATCGCCGCCGATTTCTATGCCTTTTACGCGGTCGCTTAAATCATCTTTCGCGGTCAAAAACAGCACTGGCGTCAGTTTGCCCGCCGCCCGATAATTGCGTACCAACTCAAAACCACTCACATCAGGCAACATCACATCCATGATGACCACATTAAAATCCTCAGTCATCAAGGCGTGATAGCCGCCAAGTCCTGTGGTTTGGTGCTCAACGATAAAGCCCGCTTCACTCAAACCTTTTTTAATATAATCACCAAGTGACAGCTCATCTTCGACCAATAGTATTTTCATAGCGTACTCATGCCCGTTATTTATAATTTTTATGCGATTGCATCATATACAAGTTGCAAACCTCCAATCATAGAGCAATGCCAGCGCTATGCCTATGCCAGACGGCTAAGATGACAACATTGTCATCTTAGCGTCATCTCATTGTCAGGCCGATATTGCTATCATTTTTGGATAAAAATCAACAAGGTTATTTTGCGCTTTATAAAGCCATGCGTGCAAACAAAGACAGTACAAACCAAGTATACGCGGATATTGAGTCTGTTAAGCAGCAGTTATAAGCTCATAAAATGCAATAAAAACCTTTTAGTAATTGGCTAGCCTTTAAATAGCCTAAGTAATAAAAATAATATAAACAACGTAGCGGGAGACTACCTTATGCAGCACTCTAAAGAAGAAAAAATGAACCCGTATGTCAGATTTTCATTGATGATTTTAACATCGACCATCGTCATGTATATCATGATGTATTTTAATACTTATCAATGGGATCACGTTTATTTTAGCGAAACCAGAGCTTATATGGCGCTGTATATGGGCGCCGCTATGTCGGTCATCATGTTGGCGTTTATGAGCCATATGTACAAAAAAACCAAAGTCAATCTTATGATTTATGGGCTGAGCATCGTGATGTTCGCCGTCGGTCTTTGGGGCGTCAGATCCCAAGCGACCGTTGATCAAGTTGACTGGATGCAGGCGATGATACCGCACCATTCGATTGCTATCTTGACCAGTACCCGCGCCGATATCGACGACCCGAGAGTGCGTAAGCTTGCTGATGATATCATCGAGGCGCAAGAGCGCGAAATTGGCGAAATGCAAGAGCTAATCGAAGAGCTTAAATAAATTAAAGAAGTGCATTAGCTTAGACGCTTAAAAACCCTAGAAGTTAAAGACCTTAGTTCTTAAAGCGCTAGGGTAAGTTAAAAGTTCACTAAATATTTTAATAAATGCTCGTAGTTAAATGGCTGTATTTAACGCAGTCATTTAACTATTTTTTTTCGGTAAATTTTCCTTAATTTGCCACTTTTTACGCCTTAGTTAAACAAAGGATACACCATGAAAATTAATAACCATTCCCGTCTTGGGGTGCTTACTGCTAGTATCAGTGCTGCCTTGCTTATCAGTGCTTGTCAGCCTGCAAATGAAGAAGCTGCTAATGAAAACGCTGCGCCTGCTACAGAAGAAGCAATCGTCACTGACACGGCAACCGACACAGCGACCAGCCCGCACGCCAATCACGATATGGCAGCGATGAGCACAGATACTGAGCACATGTCGGTGACGCATAAAGCGTACAATGATTCGATGGTAAAAATGCACGATGCGATGATGGTTGGGATGAATTACAACGATCCCGATGCCGCGTTTGCGCAAGGGATGCTCGGTCATCATGTCGGTGCGGTTGAAATGGCGGAGATTCAGCTAAAATACGGTACGGATAAAGAGATGCGTCAGCTAGCGCAAGAAATCATCGACGCCCAGCAATCTGAGATTGAACAAATGCAAAGCTGGCTGGCCAGTCATCCTGACGCAGCTGAAGCCACGCCTGATACCAAAGTCATGCAGCAAGCCTACGCTGATGGTATGGACGCTATGCACGATGAGATGATGGCGGGTATCGCTGATCCGAAACCTGATATGGCGTTTGCGCGTGGTATGTTACCGCATCATAAGGGTGCCGTTGATATGGCAGAAGTAGAGCTGAAATATGGCAAAGATGCCGAAATGCGTCAGCTGGCGCAAGCGGTTATCGATGCGCAGCAGGCTGAAATTGAGCAAATGCAAAATTGGATTGCCAAAAATGGCGGCTAGTGCTTTTGTATAAAATGCGATGTTGGTTTAATATAAAAATCTGTTCCTTAAATTAAAAAACCCAGCTAAGATTTGAACTGACCCCCGAAACTTGGACGGTTTAGTTTATATCAAGGACTGAGTTCTGTACTGCACAGGGCTCAGTCCTTTTAATTTAAGTTGAATACGCTCATGATTATAATAATGCATATACTCATGAATCTGTTTCTCTAACTGCTCAATAGTTTTCGGTTTCTCAATATAAATCGTCTCGCACTTCAGCGTACCGAAGAACCCCTCCATCAGTGCATTATCTAAGCAGTTACCTTTTCTACTCATACTTTGCTGAATACCATGCTGCTTCAGCACCGCTCCAAACGGTCTCATTTGATAATGCCAGCCTTGATCAGAGTGCAGCATTAATCTTTTACCACGGCACACCTTTGTCTTATCTAAAGCACTAGCTAGCATCTTACCAACTAAGTCATAAGTGGGTCTCTTTGAGAGCCTATAGCTGATGATCTCATTGTTATAACAATCGAGTATGGGCGATAAATACAGCTTATGATCACCCACCTTAAACTCAGTAATATCGGTGAGCCAGCGTGTGTTCGGTTTATCTGCAGTAAACTGGCGCTTTAAATAGTTCTTTGCGATTTTACCTTGTTGTCCTTTATAAGAGCGGTACTTCTGACGTCTTATCTTGGCACTAAGCTTCATGTTACGCATCAGCTTAGCGATGAGCTTGTGGTTGTAATGACTACCTGACTGCTTTAGAACCTCAGTGATTCTGCGATAGCCATACCTGCCTTTGTGCTGATGATACAGCTTAGCAATACGCTGTTTTAATTCGGTGTATTTGTCACCACGCTCAAGTCTTGCTCTATGATAGTAAAAGACACTTTTGGGCATACCAGCGGCTTCAAGTAAGTTAGATAAACAGCAGCGCTCTCTTAGTCCTTCGATGAGCCTTGCTTTTTCAAAGCTTGTTTCTTCTTCTGTTTGAGCAAGGCATCTAGCTTTTTTAGGTAGGCGTTCTCCGCACGTAGGTATTCATTCTCACGCTTAAGCTCTGCTAAGCTCTTTTTATCATCTGGTTTGTCTGTGATAAAGGGGTTGCTCATGACGGTTCTACCTTTAGGTTTGGAGATGAGTCCAGATATGCCTTCTAGTCGATACGCTTTGTGCCAGTGACTGATTAGGGCCGGTGAGCTGATATCAAACATCAAAGCGACCTTAGATTGACTTAATCCTTGCGTCAGCATGGTCGTAATCACATGATGTTTAAACTCACTGCTGTATTTTGCCTTACTTGTCTTTGGCTTGATGGCATCTATGCCACCGCTTTGATATTGCTTAACCCATTTGAGTACAAACTCTGGATTGACGTTAAACTTCTTAGCGGTGGCGTGACTACTATGGCCTTGCCGATAGTATGCGATGACTTGCATCTTAAAGTCTAGATCGTAACGCATAAAAATACCCCATAAGTTGTGTCCAACTTATGGGGGTCGGTTCAATTCTTAGTTGGGTTTTTTTACGAATAATAATTTCTTAAACTTTAAACAATGATGGCATGCCGTTAGACATTTTTACCATGTTGCTTTTGCTGAATGTCTTTTGCCAAGTTATAGCATTCATTGATATGGTCGGTGGCGATTTTTTTGAAAATCATATAGCCCATAGTCGCGGCGACCATTTGTCCACCTAAAGGAATGAACTTAGTCACTTGTTTGGCGGCAATACGACCACCGAAACCCTGGACGGTCTTTTTCACGATACCACGTGTCGCCATTAGTCCTGCAAAATCAACCGTACGGTCTTTTAGCGCTTGCCAATGGATGGCGCGTGATTCTAAATCAACGGCAGACTGGCGCCCTTCAATCAGTCCAAAACGCTCACTAATTTCAGGTAGCAAAACGGTCAGCATGCTGGCATCGACTGCCACGTCAAAAAATGGAATAGGTACAATAGCGACACCAGCAGAAAGCTTGGCGCGTTTTTTGACCAATTTTTCGCAGTCTTTTTTGACTTTATCTAGGTCTAGATTAGGGTCGATGGTATTAGGCAGTTTTTCAGCGGTTGGGGTGGTTTTCATAACGCGTCCTTAAAATGTTTAAAAAATAGAAAGTCATTAATATAATAAAAGCAAACATGGCAAAAATGATGAGTATCTTATAATTTTCTCATAAGTCATCTTCTAATAACTCATCTTGAATGTTTACCATTTTATGGCTTTATAAGCGCCATACAATCATTGCTTTGTAGCAAAATGCAGAAAATTGCAGGCTCTCTGCACCGTTTTTGTAAATAAAGGGCAGGTTGGCAAGCAAGCGTTTAAACATTCGTCGTCTATAGCCTTTGTTTTTCCTACATGATATGTCATATAAATTACGCCATAAGGCATAATTGGGCAATCGCCAAACCTAGACGATAGTGCTAAAAATTATCATTGTGGCTATGTGCCAAAGCCAGTAGAATAGCACCATGCTAAATTTAACCCCCCGTTATACCTGCACTCGTATCGACGAGTTGCCTGCCGCGTTGCAACCGCTTGCCGCCCAATCATTTACCCTTGCTAGGCTTTATGCCGGTCGCGGTATCACTGCGCCTGATGAGTTAGAGACTGGCCTATCTGGTTTATTACCTGCTGAAATGCTGCATGGTGTCACCGAAGCGGTGCGTTTGTTAGATGTCGCCATCGATGAAGGTCAGCGTATTTTAATCGTCGGTGACTTTGATTGCGATGGAGCAACCAGTACCGCATTGATGATGCGCGCGCTGACAAAGATGGGCGCGGTGGTTGATTTTTTAGTCCCTGACCGTTTTAAATATGGCTATGGTCTGACGCCAGAGATTGTCGAATTAGGTATCAAAACTTATAAGCCCGACATGATTGTGACGGTCGATAATGGTATCTCAAGCCACGAAGGGGTAGCGCGGGCGCAGGCCGATGGCATCACTGTCATTATCACTGACCATCACTTAACCACCAAAGAAACGCCGCCTGCCGAAGCGGTGGTCAATCCCAATCAGCTTGATTGCAATTTTAGTAGTAAAGCCTTGGTTGGCGTCGGCGTGGCGTTTTATGTGCTCGGACGCTTGGCGAAACTGCGCCGCGAAGCAGGTAAGTCTAGCGTGCAAGTCAGCCAATATTTAGATTTGGTCGCGCTTGGGACGATTGCTGACGTTGGCGTACTCGATAAAAACAATCGTATTTTAGTGCATCATGGTCTGAACGCCATTCGCCAAGGTCGCTGCTCGCTTGGGATATTGGCACTGCTGGAACAAGCGGGCCGTGACCCGAAACAATTGCAGGCGCAGGATTTTGGTTTTGTTTTAGGTCCGCGTATCAATGCCGCTGGACGCATGGATAATATGCGTATCGGTATCGAGTGCTTATTGACCGATGACTGGAGTACCGCACAGCGTTTGGCTCAAGAGCTTGAGCAGCTTAATCGTACGCGCCGTCATGTCGAAGGCGAGATGCGCGCGCAAGCAGATAGCATTGTGCAAGCGTTAGCTACTGCTGACTCTAATGCTAAGAATGATGCTGACGAGAGCGATGAAACTCTTATCCAGCCTAAAACTGAAAAGTCGGCTATTGATAATCAAAACCGCAGTATTATTTTATATCAAGACGATTGGCATCAAGGGGTTATCGGTATCGTCGCTGGTCGTTTAAAAGAAAGCCACTATCTGCCCAGTATCGTTTTTGCGCCCGCCGATACAGAGCGTACGGGTGACGACGATGCCATCAAAGGCTCGGCGCGCTCTATCGCAGGCGTGCATATTCGTGATGCGGTTGAGCAAGTGGCCGAACGTTATCCTGATTTAATCAGCCACTTTGGTGGTCATGCCATGGCAGCGGGTTTAACCATCAAACGGCGTAATTTCGATGGCTTCGTAACCGCGTTTAATGAAGTGATGGCACAGATGGATGAAGAAGTCTTTGCCGAGCAGAAATTTACCGATGGACCATTGCAAGCGGCTGACTTTAGCTTGTGGTTTGCAGAGCATCTAGCGAATGCCAGCATTTGGGGTCATGGCTTTGCGCCGCCGATATTTGACGGTGTATTTGAGGTATTGAGCTTTAAGATATTAAAAGACAAACATCTTAAGTTGTCGCTACGTTATCCTGAGGTGCAATATCCGATTGAAGCAATCCAATTTAATTTTGATAGTAGTGCTTGGGATTACCGCGCCGAAAAAGTGCATGTATTATTTCAGCTAGACATTAACGAGTGGAACGGTAAACAAAGCTTGCAGTTGATGGTCAAAGATTTGGCGCTGGTAAAAGAAACAGTAGAGGAAAGCGAGTAGTTGCTAGGCTTGAATACTTTAATATTTCCATTCAATGGTTGGAAATTGCCAGTCATAACGAATGGCAAGCATACGTAAAGTAAAAATCGTCGCCATTGCTGAGATATCAGCAATCCAAGCGCTTACGCCAAGATTGTGCAGGGCAAAGTAGAGGATACCCCCCGTTAAAGCGGCGGTAATATAAATCTCTTGCTGTAGCACCAGCGGAATCTCATTACAAATCATATCGCGGATGATACCGCCGACAATAATCGTAATCACCCCGAGTAATAATGCCACCGGCACATTGGCGCCCATACTATCAGCTACTTTAATACCGAT
This sequence comes from Psychrobacter sp. SHUES1, assembly GCF_001652315.1. Lineage (NCBI taxonomy): Bacteria > Pseudomonadati > Pseudomonadota > Gammaproteobacteria > Moraxellales > Moraxellaceae > Psychrobacter > Psychrobacter sp. SHUES1. Next base: position 8,766 of record NZ_LXWA01000079.1, read on the forward strand.
TAAGGTAAAAGCTGATAGCCCAATAGTGTCGGAGAGCTTAAGGAATTTATCAACGCGCCTAGAGTTGGGGTGAAAGAATATTTGCATCACCAATGACGAAATAGTAATAAGCGTTAAATAACTCATGTCCACCATCCAAAACAGTGGATGACGATCCAAAATGACATCGCGCACCGTCCCGCCGCCGATGGCAGTCACAATCGATACCAGCAAGCAGCCAAAGACATCAAAATTCTTATGCTTGGCCAATATCGTCCCTGAAATACTACAAGCGACAATCCCAATCATATCAAACAGATAAATGAGTGAGCGCGGGTCAAAAGTAGTCATCAATTCAGAATCTAAAGCGATGGTGAGCATGCATTTTTCTCATTAAAGCCCTTATATTAAAACATCAATATCAAAGCACTGCTATTTTTTGCCCATGAAGTTAAGCGGTAAAACGAATAGTTAATCGACCAAACGAATAGAAGGCAGATGCCAATCGAATTTAAGCGCTAGCATACGCACGAAAAAGATAATAAATAACATCATAAATTCATTGGTAACCGCATCAACGCCCCAGTGATCAAGCGCCAAATAGCTCAAAGACCCTGCAATACTAGCGGTGATGTAAATCTCACGCTGTAGCAGCAGTGGTATCTCATTACAGATAATATCACGCAATAAACCACCGATAATCGCCGTCCAAACCCCCATCATAACCGCAATAACCGGCGACATATCTTGCGCCAACGCCACTTTAAAACCAATCACACTAAAGGCCGCCAGCCCAATCGCATCAAAAAATTTGAGCGCTTTATCAATCTTATGATACAGATGAAAGAAAATTTGTAGAATAAGCGAGGTAATAGTAATGACAATGACATAGTTGAGGTCAGTCATCCAAAATAGCGGATGACGATCGAGCGCCATATCGCGCAATGTACCACCGCCAATGGCATTGACCATAGAAACCAAAATACAGCCAGCAATATCAAAGCCTTTATGCTGCGCCAGCAAAGTGCCCGCGATGGCGCAAGCAACGACACCCACCATATCTAATAAATACAGCAGAATATCGGGGAAAATAAAGTGATTTATCATGACTTATTTTAGCCTCAACCGTCTTTTGCAAATAGTATCAGCCCTAGAATAATTAGCCCAATACCAACCAATCCCATTACTGATGGTATGGCATTATCCAACAATAGTATACCGCCAATCAAAGCAAAGATTACCTCGCTAGCTTGGGTGGAGTCAACGCCTGCGACTTCGCTTGAAGTCACCGCTTGCTCACGTGCATAAAAAAATATGCTCGTCGCCGCTACTCCAGCCAGTAATGCTACTAGCAAAGTATTAAATAACTGGGTGGTTGCAGGTGGTTCAGGCTGGATAAAAGCGCCTAAAACCAGCCAAAATGGAAAACTACCCAAGGTCATCAGCCAGACTTTATTAAAGGCATTTTGTAATAAGCTCGTCTCGATAGCAGGAATGCGGGCGATGAAGTTTTGTAGAGGCGACGAGGGTGTGACTTCGATGCTAGAGGGGGTTTTTAGAGTAGCGTTGTTATCCGAAGTACTAGACATGACAGCAGACAAATCGAAAGCTTCTGAGACAAGCGGTTGGTTGCTATGCTCGTGATGACTTTGTTCACTGTTGAGTTTCTTATCTTCTGTTACTTGTTGCTTTTTAGCCTTATCTTTATGAGGATAGTGTTTGCGTGAGTTATGGGAAACTTGCCAGACCAGTTGATTGCCGATTGGGTAACTAAAAGCCGCAATTAGCGCAGGTAGGGCACCGTAAAGTAGCATTTCTGCCATCGGCGCGCTATCAATGTCGGCAAGGGCAGAGGCGCGCAAGCCTTCGCTGACGTTGACCAATACTACCCCGATAAACACCAAAAAGGCATAAATAATAAACTTTTTATCGAAACGTTGCCCAAATGCCAAGAGTACGAGCAAACTGGTTACGACGGTAAACATAAAGGTAGCAGCAACGACCCAGCCTGCCACGTGGTCGCCTGCATAGCAAATACCGGTATAAAATACCCCAAAGCCAATACTGCCGGTAAGACACCAAAAGCGCCAGTGCTGACGAAAAATGCTCGCAAGCGCTTGAATACGTCCAAAGCCATGTTGCAGGATAATAACGGCGCTGATAATCAGCCACATAAAGACATAGCGTAGGCTCGCTGACCAAAACCAATGGCCGCCAGCATTACTCATCAGCTCATTTAAAATAAATGTCGAGCTAAAGAACGCCCCCGCCAATAAGCCCAGTAAAATCAGTTTGACCATGTATGCGTCCTTGCAGTCGGCTGGTTATCTATAGTCAGAGCACTTTTAAACCGCTACGGTGTTACCCGCCCTAGATGTACTCAATATACTATCTGCGGTCGGTCGCTTTGTAGCGATTCTAAAATTCCTTGACTATATTTAGAGGATGTTTAGTTTGGAATTTTGGTTGTTTGTTTATCTGAACTGTTGATTTGCCCCATTCGCATCAAGATTAGGCGATTACTTACCTTTGGCATCGGCCCAAATAATCTTATGCAGTTGTAATTGGAAGCGGACGGGAAGGGCGTCTGCCAGCATCCATTCAGCCAGCTCGCGTGCCAATACTGGCACATCGGGGCTGCTCAATGCTTCACTAGCAGTGACTTCTTCTGCGACAGTAAACATCGGTGAAAACCAAACCGTACCGACCAATTTATCAAGTTGATGCTCAAAAAGTGTTGCCTTTGCCCACTCATAATCGGCGCGATTCATAATGACAAATTTGATTTGGTCGTGCTGGGTGAGATAGTCGAGGTTTGACCAAAGGTTTTTATCGACTTCACCTGAGCTTGGCGTTTTCAGATCCATTACTTTGCTGACCGCAGGCGGTACATTTTTTACCGTCAGCGCCCCTGCGGTTTCAAGTGAAACCTCATAACCGTCATTTAACAGACGCTGCATTAATTCAACGGCATTTGGCTGCGCTAACGGCTCGCCGCCAGTCAAGCAAATACGCTGACAGGGATAGCTTTTGATGGTCGCGACAATGGCTTCTAGCGAATGACGTTCGCCGCTACTAAAAGCGTATTCGGTATCACAATAGACGCAGCGCAGCGGACAGCCAGTCAAGCGCACAAATATCGTCGGCAAGCCTGAGGTCAGCGCTTCACCTTGCAGCGAATAAAAAATCTCGGTCAAACGTAGCCCTGCTGCGGGATCAGTGACAGGAATTGCCGAGGTGCGTAAAGATAACTCACTCATAATATGTCAAATACAGATAAAGATTGATAATGCGGCGCGCATTGACCAAATAAAAAAGGGTTTAGTAGTTTGTTTAGCGCTAACATTTCTAGCGCCCAAACGAGGCAAGGATTATAACGTAATGTCTTGTATTAAGTTAAACTTAAACTGATATTGAACATTAAAAAAGATGCTGAAATTGGGTTTCAACATCTTTTTGATTGCCTGATATCTATGGAAGCTCTAAGAAAATTACACCACTAGGCCAAACGTAATAACTCATTGACCGAGGTTTTGGCTCGGGTTTGCGCATCGACTTTTTTCACAATGATAGCGGCGTACAAACTGTGTGTACCGTCTTCTGATGGCAAGCTACCGGGTACAACGACCGAGCCCGCTGGTACGCGGCCGCGATGAATCTCGCCCGTTTCGCGGTCATAAATGCGCGTTGATTGCCCGATAAACACGCCCATAGAAATTACCGAGCCTTCTTCTACTATCACGCCTTCAACGATTTCAGAGCGCGCGCCGATAAAGCAGTTGTCTTCGATAATCGTTGGATTGGCTTGCAGCGGCTCTAAGACACCGCCGATACCAACGCCGCCTGATAGATGCACATTTTTACCGATTTGGGCGCACGAACCAACCGTAGCCCACGTATCTACCATCGCGCCTTGGTCGACATAAGCGCCAATGTTGACATACGATGGCATCAAGACGGCACCTGCTGCGATGTATGAGCCTTTACGAGCAACCGCTGGTGGTACCACGCGTACGCCAGCTGCTTTAAACTGATCTTGAGTCCAGTCAGCAAACTTCGTCGGCACTTTGTCATAAAACTGCACGTGTTCGCCCGCCGCCTGGACATAGTTATCGTTTAAACGAAATGATAATAATACCGCTTTTTTAGCCCATTGATTGACCACCCATTCGCCATCTTTTTTCTCAGCAACACGCAAGCTACCGTTGTCTAATTGTTCAAGCACTTCGTTGATAGCGTCGCGTATGTCTTGTGGCATGGTTGCTGGGCTATAATCGTTACGATTATCAAAGGCTTGCTCGATGGTTTGTTGCAATGTCATAAATATTCCTAAAGTTGGTGAAGGGTAAAAAAGATAATAAAAGTGGTCGTTTAAATTAATCAAGCATGTTGTTACCAAGCATGTTGTTACCAAGCATGTTGTTACTAAGCATTTTGTTACTAAGCAGCAGTATTGCTATTTATCCAGTCTACAATATCTTGATAAACTTGCTGTTTATTTTGTTCATGAATCGGCTCATGGCGCATGTGCGGGTAGAGCTGTAGCGTGATATTGCTAAAGTTCTGTTTTTCTAAACGGCTGGCAATTTTGCGAATACCTTTGCCCATATCGCCGATCGGATCGTTCTCGCCACTGACCAGTAACATCGGAAAGTCTTTGGCAATGGTCGTTGCCCAGTTTTTATTAAGACCCGCTTCCATTAAGCTAAACAAGGTCAAAAAACCATTGTTGGTAAAATCAAAGCCCGTCAATGGATCGGCTTCATAAGCTTCGATAGCTTGAGGGTCTTCATTAAGCCAAGCAAATTCTGAAGAAGAAATGCGGTTATCAAGCTTGCTATTGAGTACCTTATTCATCACATTGGCAAAGACTAGGTTCGGCTTTTTAGGCGCCACTTTTGCCAGTACTTTATTAATGGGTAATAGCGCTTTGGTCAATGGATTGGCATCAGCAGTACCCATTAAGATAGCACCAGTAAAGTTCTGCGCGTGATGTTTGAGAACATTGCGCACGATAAACGAGCCCATTGAATGACCCATGACGAAATGCGGCACATCAGGATGGCGCGCCTTTAGACTGTCCGCCATGATAATAACGTCTTTTAATAACGACTGCACGGGATGTTCTTCAGCAAAAAAACCCAAATCATTGGCTGATTTGACCGTCTGTCCATGACCCAGCTGATCATAAGTGGCGACCGCAATACCATTATCTGCTAAAAACTGCGCAAGCTCTGCATAGCGGCCACTGTGCTCGGCCATGCCATGCACGATCAGTAGGGTAGCAGTAATCGGCGTGGTATTATCGCTTGGCTCAAAAAAAGTATGGTGCAGATAATGGGTGTTGTCGGAGGATGTAATTTGCTCGGTGTTACTCATAAAAGAATCCTAATATTGAGATAAAAGAGACAGAAAAAACTTTATAGTCAAACTTATATGAATTTGACTATAAAGCATTAAATTTTTCTTAGTATGCTGTCATTATAGTTTTACTTCGTCGGGCGCTGATAGATTATTTTACCTTCTTTAATGGTAGTGACCACATGAATATCTTTAAGCTTATCTGCATTTACCGTCAACGGATTGGCATCTAATATAACCAAATCAGCAAGCTTACCTTTGGTTAAGGTACCCTTACTATTTTCCTCATAATACTCATAAGCGGCATTGGTCGTGATGGCTTTGAGCGCTTGATAAGGAGTCGCGCGCTCATTGGCGCCGATAATCTTGCCTGAGCGCGAGGTGCGATTAACCGCTGACCAAACGGTAAATAACGGGTCGACAGGTGTCACAGTGTCGTCAGAATGGTTGGTGTATTTTAACCCCATTTTATCCGCTGTCGCTATCGGACTTAAAAAATCAGCGCGTTTTTTGCCTAAATTTTGCACATGCACATCACCCCAAAAATAGGCATGATTGGTAAAAAACGACGGTAGCATCTTATATTTTTTAAAGGCTTCTAGCTGATCGGGGCGCGCAAACTGAGCATGAATAGGCACCGTACGGCGATCTTTATCAGCGGCTTGTCCCGTCTTTTTGACTGCATATACGTGGGCTTTGATAATCATATCTGTCGCGCCATCGCCGTTGTTATGGATAAACAGCTGGTTATCGTGCTTATAAGCCTTGGCAAACATCTCATTGAGCGCATCTTGGCTGATACTCGGCAAACCGCGACAGTCTTTTTTGCAGTCTGGCACTGGCGTCAAATAAGGTTGACTGAAATAAGCGGTTTTACCTTGTGGCGAGCCATCGGCTATGATTTTAGTTCCTTGAACTTTAAAACCGTTTTGATAGGTCTTCCAAACAAAGTCTTTGTCCGCTAAGTTTTCATCTAAATCACTGCTACCTGCTAATGCGACTAAGTCGATTTTCAGCTTGCCAGCATCGGCTTGTTTTTGGAAAAACTGAATAGTATTACGAGCTGTTGAACCGTTGTGGGCGGTAGTCAGACCATTTTTGGCATAATAATCTTGGGTTTGCTCAAAAAACTTAGCTTGATTGGGCTCTAATACCTCTAGCATTCGCCGCATAAATGGATACATAGCGGTTTCTTGGACGAGACCATTTGGTTCGCTAGAACCTTTAATCCGTGCAATATTACCACCTTCTGGGTTTTTAGTATCTGCGGTAATGTTCAGGGCTGCCAAGGCTTTGCTATTGGCGACACCCATATGACCGCTGGTATGTTGCAGATATACAGGGTTATTAGGCAATACTTTATCGATATCTGCTTTGGTTGGATGACGACCTTCTTTTAATTGACTCTCATCATAACCCCAACCGTAGATCCATTCACCATCGGCGATGTTATTGTCCTTTTTATAGTCTTTTAAGGCTTGTAGTAATTTACCCATACTATCAATCTCACCAACTGGCGGCGGATTTAGATTCACCTGCCCCATGGTGTTTGACACCATATCAAAATGGCTGTGCGGATCAATAAAGCCTGGTAGCAAGGTTTTGCTGTTTAGATTCACTTGCGCCGCATTTTTATATTTTGATTGGGCCGTATTTAAATCACCAACATAAGCAATTTTGCCAGCCTGCGTGACCAAAGCTTCGACCATCTGCGGTTGCTCACCTTCCATGGTAATGATATTGCCATTGTAATAAACCGTTGCTGAGTTGCTTGTTTGTTCTGTATTTAGTTGTTTTGTATTGGTTTGCAGGGCAGTACAACCAATCATGCTCATCAGTCCAATACTCAGTAACGTCGGCTTAATAATACCTATAGTCATGGCGCTATCCCTAATAGTTTTTTATAGTTGTTTTCACATAAATAAGAGCTCTATCCAATGTAGCGATAAAGTTTTAAAGGGTCAATGTTATTTATGAATTTATCGTTGGTCAAAGATATAGCAGGTTTCTCTGCACACGACAAAAAAATCATCCCCACCCGATTTTCATAGGTTTAGGGGTTAAAAAGCTAACTAACTGTCGAAATACAGTCTTATCATTGTTAAAGAACACCAAGTGAAGGCCCTC
>NZ_LXWA01000080.1:0-15807 GCF_001652315.1 Psychrobacter sp. SHUES1
TAAAAAGACTTAAACTGTCGATACCGCAGTTGATGAAACAGTACCAAGATGGTCATCATCTCTGATACACTTATCTTGCATGCTCTTAGCCGTTGACGGCCCGTTGCGATTAAGTGAGCCTCAAACTCAGGTTTGAATTGCTGATAAAAGTCGTCAATATGGCAGTATAGCTCGGTTAGGTTGTCCATGTAAGAAGTCCTTTTTGCTTAAGTGGTCTTAGTAAACTTACTTTAGCAACTTTGGACTTCTTTTTTTATCTTTTTTTGAGCCCTTATCCCGAACTGGGGTTAAATACAAAAAAACCAGCCATTAGTGAATAATGCGCTGGTTTTTTTGGTGGTAATTTTATAAAAACATAGTGAGTAAAAAGTAATATCGATACATCACGCACTGCTGATATCGTCGCGTTTTTAGGATATTTTGACTATAGCTGTCTATATGATTTAAATCACCGGATTAATCGTGGGGATTTTTTGCGTGGTACGGCTAGTTTTTGCCATGCTATCGGTGCTTTCTGCCTGCTGATCATGGTCGTGGTCGTGGTTGTGATGACTGGCAAACTTCGGATTAAAAACTTGAGTTTTTGGCGCTACTGGTAAACCAATCTCAGCCAAACTGTCGGTCTGCCCTGCTTGGATACTATCGCCTTCAAATAAGCGCTCATTGTCATCGCGCTCTATGTTTAAAGTTTCAAAGTCAAACAACTCTCGATCGGCTAATTGTGACGGCGCGACGTTTTGCATGGCTTTAAAAATAGACGCCAAACGCTGCGGATGGGCGTTATCCCATTCGCGTAGCATGTCATTGATAATTGCTCGTTGCAGATTGGTTTGACTGCCGCATAGATTACACGGAATAATCGGAAATTCTTTTAAACGTGCGTATTCAATGATGTCTTTTTCTTCAACGTAAGCAAGCGGACGAATCAGTAAGTTTTGCTTATCATCGCTTAGCAGTTTTGGCGGCATGGATTTCAGCGCGCCGCCGTGGAATAAGTTTAAAAAGAACGTCGCGAGCATATCATCGCGGTGATGACCAAGGGCGATTTTGGTAGCACCGATTTGTTTGGCAAAACCATATAGCGAACCGCGACGCAGGCGGGAGCAGGCCGAGCAGTACGTTTTACCTTCTGGCACCACGCTTTTGACGATACTATAGGTATCTTTTTCTAAAATATAATGGGCAATACCTTGCTCATTCAAATAAGCGGGCAAAATATCTTCGGGATAACCGGGCTGCTTTTGATCAAGATTTACCGCAACGATATCAAAGCTAATCGGGGCAATGCGTTTGAGCAGCAATAAGATATCGAGCAACGTATAGCTGTCTTTACCGCCTGAAACGCAAACCATGACCACATCGCCGTCTTCAATCATATTAAAATCGCGAATCGCCCATGATACTTGGCGACGTAGCTTTTTTTGTAGCTTGCGAAATTCTGCCGTTTCAGTCGGTAAAATGTGCGTAGAAGATGCTTGCTCAGCGGTATTATCGTTACTCATGGCTTCGTCAGCACCGTCGTCATCTATGCTATCAGTATCTTCAGCATCACTATCCCAGCCAGTATTGGTAGAATCGGCATCTGCAGAAATCGTATCGCTAGTTGCTGCATCAAACTGGGAAGGGATTTTAGGCGTAAACAAGGTCGCTACGGTCATAAGGTACTCAATATCTTTACAAAGTTGACGTTACGGTAAAAATAAGCAGCCGTAACTTTAACAGGCTGGCTTTAAAAGCAGCGATTATAACAAATTTTGCTAACAGATTGAAAAGTCGCACAAAATTAGTGGCTTTTTGTGCGACTTTTTATCGCAACTTATGCGCAATTAAACATATCTTCAAAGTTATGTAATAATGCCACCTTAGTTAAAATAGCCATTTCTCAGAAACTCAAATTTTTCAAATTTCTTAAACCAACAATAGACAATACTATGACTCAAATAACTGCGCAGACCTCCTTTCCCAGTCTCAAAGACAATGCTGATTTAGCAACACTACATAAAAGCCAAAATGCCGTGGTGCTGCTATCAGGCGGGCTTGATTCCGTGACGTGTTTGTATTGGGCAAAGGCGCGCTATGCGTCTGTAACGGCGGTCAGTTTTAACTATGGTCAACGCCACAATAGCGAGCTTGTCGCTGCCAAGGCCATTGCAAAGACTGCCAATGTTAACCATCGCATTATTGATATCGATATCGCCCAGCTTGGTGGCTCATCACTCACCGACCACAGCATGGCTGTCCCTGATGGCGATACTGATAAATTTCCGAGTAACAATCGCGATGGCAGTGATGTCAATAATATAGATAACGTTGATAACGTTGATAATAATGCCATTCCAAACACCTATGTGCCGGCGCGTAATACCATATTTTTATCTTATGCCTTGGCAGTCGCTGAAGTCACTGATGCTAATCATATCGTCATCGGTGTCAGTTCGGTCGACTATTCAGGCTACCCTGATTGTCGTCCAGAATATATCGCCGCCTTCGAACACATGGCAAACCTCGCCACCAAAGCCAGCGTTACTGGTCATCATTTATCCATTCAAACGCCGTTGCAGCATTTATCCAAAGCCAAAACCATTGAGCTTGGTTTAGCGCTCGGGGTCGATTATGGGCAGACGATTTCTTGTTATCAGGCAGATGCCAATGGTCTTGCTTGCGGTATTTGCGACAGCTGCGTCCTACGTCGCCAAGGATTTGCCCAAGCTGGGGTTTCTGATCCGACGCGTTACCAGTCTAATGAGTCTTAATAAACCTTTGGAAATATTCTGTTAACTACTTGAAAATGCCACTATTATTATCTTAGCATAATGGCTTATTAAACATTTGCGCAACATTTGCTTGCATTAACACAGCACGCTAGCGTTGTATTTTAGACGATTTACTTGCTATGGTATGAGCGACTATGTCAGTCACAAGCAGCACGTACTGCTGGTTTACGACAGCATAATGAGTAACATAGATAAAAAAGGCTTTTATAGTTACCTATACTTTTATCATCACTTATATAAGCCATAAAACCTGTGACCACATAACAATACCAAGATTTTTATATAAAATCTGAGAAATTGACACGACCCGTAGAGGATGTTTATGAAGTTTTTGCCTGTATTACCCCTAGCTCTTGCTGCGCTGTTTGCCTTACCACAAGCAAACGCGGCCGATATCAAACAAGACAATATCAATACCTGTGTCAATGGCGCGGTCAAATATAAAGTCGCTAATAAAAGCGATGCCACCAAGCTTTGCAACTGCACCATCGGTGTCCGCAGCAATATGACCATCGGTCAAATGTGGGAAATCGAGAGCTATGCAAAAAGCAAAAAAGACCCGTCAGGTCTCCCTTACGTGAAAAAAATGCAAAAAGACCTGCAACAATGCACCGTGGGCTTGGACCTAAAACAGCCACAAAAACCTGCCTAAGCGGCTTAAGAAAATACTTGCTACAAAATACAAAAGACTGGCCATTGCCAGTCTTTTTTGTTGCGAATGAATAAGTGATGTGTAAAACGGAGTATTTATTTCTGCCAATCTGCCTATAATAAGACCACCTACTATAATATATGCATAACCGAAACTAATAAGGATTTTATAATGGCTAAGCCCACTACAGAGAACCTTGCCCTGCCCGATTTTCCGGTCACTATCGTGCGCGAGCTAGACGGCAATTTTATTCATGACGATATCAGCCTAAAAGAGCTGGTTGCCCATACCGATAAGGGACTTATCTTATATTTTTATCCAAAAGACAACACTCCCGGCTGTACCACGCAAGCGACAGAATTTACTACTCATATCAATGCGTTTGATGAATTGGGCTACGATATCATCGGTGTGTCGCGCGATAGCGTTGAGTCTCACGAAAAATTCATCGCTAAATACAATCTGCACATTCCCCTGATTAGCGACAGTGATGAGAAATTATGCCAATATTTTGATGTGATTAAAGAAAAAAATATGTATGGCAAAGTCAGCTTAGGCGTTGTACGCTCAGCCTTTGTCTTTAACAAAGATGGCATACTTACTCATGCACAGCGCAATTTACGCGCAGCCGGCTATACCGAACGCTTACTTACCACGCTTGCGCCCTAATAGTTTTTATGATTATTTGGCAGTTTTATTTATCTCTATCGACTACGATAAAAATTTTTTTAATTTGTGAGTAATATGAACCAACAGACTGACAGCACCGCCGATAATAACACTGATAAAGAAGCGACGCGCAAGGTATCGGTGGCGGTTATCGGCGCTGGTACCGCCGGTCAAAATGCCTTTCGCCAAGCCAGAAAACTAAAAGATGATGTGCTAATCATTAATGACGGCTATTGGGCAACGACTTGTATCGCCGTCGGTTGTATGCCGAGTAAACTTCTCATCGCTGCTGCCGACCGTGCCCATGATACCAACCATTCTTGCGAGTTTGGTATTCATGCTACCGCTCAAATAGATGGCAAACAAGTGATGGAGCGGGTACGCGCTGAACGCAATCATTTTGCCAATTACGTGCAAAAGCAAGTGGAAAGCTGGCCTGATGAGACAAAAATAGCGGGGCGCGCTTATATCAATAAACAAGGTCTCATTGAAGTCAATGACGAACTTATCGAAGCTGATAAAATTATCGTGGCGACTGGTAGTAAACCGTTTATCCCCGATAACTGGGCGGATAAACTCGGCAAAACCTTATTGACTTCTGACACTGTCTTTGAGCTGGCTGATTTACCAAAGTCACTAGCCGTCGTCGGCGCAGGTGCTATCGGCTTGGAGCTTGCACAAGCCTTTACGCGTTTGGGCGTCGAGGTCACGCTTTTTAATCGTGACAAACGCGTCGCTGGTTTAAAAGATGATGATATCAGTAATAAAGCCATTGATTGCTTAAGTCGTGAGCTGACCATGCATTTGGGCAGCAAGATTAACGATGTCGGTCAGCAAGCAGCAGATAACGAAGGCTCAGCGGCTTTTATCGATTACGAAGACAGCGCTGGTGAGACGCGGCAGTGGCAGGGTGAGTATGTATTGGTCGCTACGGGTCGACGCAATAATATCGCGGCCCTAGGCGTTGAAAACGTAGGTGTTGAGCTTGATGACAAAAATCGTCCAAAGCAGCTCGATAAAAAAACGGGTAAAATTGGCAATTTAGAAGTTTATATCGTCGGTGACGCCAATGCCAACCTGCCTTTATTACACGTTGCCAGTGATGAAGGTTTTAGTGCGGGTAGTATGGTCTGTAACAACAATAGCGATGCATATATCCGCCCAACTGCCGCGCCGTTTTCTATCGTCTTTTGCTCACCACAAATCGTTAACGTCGGCATGTCGCTACCTGAAATACAAGCCGATCCAGAGCTTGAATATGTGATTGGAAAAGCCAGCTTTGACAATCAAGGTCGTAGCCGTGTGATGGGTGTCAATTGCGGCCTACTGCACATTTATGGGTGCAAAAAGACAGATAGAATTTTGGGCGCAAGTATGGTTGCCCCTGATGCTGAATATATCGGTCATATATTGGCGATGGCGATTACCAATGATATGAGTATAAAGGACATGCTCGACACGCCTTTTTATCATCCGACGATACTAGAAGGTCTACGTACGGCGTTACGCAACGTGCAGCGTATGATGAAAATCCCTTATCAGTATCACGATACTCAAGAAGGGACTTTTTAATCGACTGATAAAACCATTTTTATTAAAATTAACGTTAATATGGTCTAAGCTATTACGCGCAGCTAGGCTCAGATTGAGAATGAGCTGCGCGGTTTACGCTGATTGTTCCTTAGAAATCTAGCGTTAAAACTTTATTATTAGATGATTTTATAGCTGAATTATCTTAGTATAAGCTCTTTTTACGATTCATTTGATGTAGACCCAAACTTTGCATGGATAAAACAATGGCAATCGCTGGTATTACTGACTTCTTTCGAGAGATTGTTCGCGACCTACATACCAGCCTATATATTGCTATCGGCGGCTCCATCGAAGAAGACTCACTCGACTGGACTTCTAAATCAGTAGAACTGGTGAGCACAGCCATCAAAATCCTAATACTGCTGGCGGTATTGGGGTTTTTTTATTGGCTTGCCATCTATCTTATCAAAAAAAGCAAAAGCCGCATTGGTCTCAATGAACGCCGCTCCAAAATCGCCCGCTCGGTATTACGCTATATTTGGATAGTCAGCAGCTTGATTGCCATTATGAGTCAGCTAAGCTTTGAACCAGATACGGTCAAAGCCACGGCCAAAGCCAGTACGTGGGCGGGAATTTACTATGTGTTATGGGCGTCATCTGGACAAATTATACATAAGGTTTTACAGCACTATGGTCTAAACGCCTCTATTGAGCAGCTGCTCAAAAATATTTTATCAGTGCTATTACTAGTCTTCGGACTTGCCAGCGTTATGGCACAATTTGGCTTTGATATCGTATCTTTGGTAGCAGGTCTAGGGATTGCCGGTATTGCCGTGGGTTTTGCCGCCCAATCGACGCTTGCTAACTTTATCGCCGGCATTACCATTTTACTTGAGCAGTCCTTTCAAGTCGGTGACTGGGTCAATATCAATGATAATGAAGGGCGGGTTGTGGTCATCGCGTTACGCACGACCCATATTTTGACCCGCGATAATATCACCGTCATCATCCCCAACTCCAATGTCGCCTCATCAGTGGTCACCAATTTGACCTCAAAAAACTTTATTCGTTTCGATATTCGTATGCGCATCGCTTTTGAAGACGATGTGGATAAAGCGCGCGAGGTCATTTTACAAGTGCTGTCTGATAGTGAAGTAGTGCTAAAACGCCCTGAAACCTCAGCGACGGTAGACGAGATTGGCGAATATGGGGTGTTTTTTGTTATCCGTTTTTGGGTTAAGCCCGCCGCCGTAGCGCGTATGCCAAAGATTAAAGAGGCCTTGACGGAAAATATCAAACGCGCCTTTGATGAGGCAAATATCTCAACCCCCTACCCGCATATGCGCCTGCTAATGCCAAAAAACGTTGATTCTCCTATCGACACCAAGCCCTTTGCAACCACGACCAAACTGATTACTGAAGACAACTCATTAAAACAAGATGCTGAATAACGGCTCGATAATTTCAAAACCCAGTAAGTCATCATTTTTTCAATGTAGCTTTTAAACACTTCACCATAAACACTGCCACTTTAAACTATCCACTTCGTAATTATGGTAAAATTGCCAGTTAAACCTCATAATTTTAAGCCTCAAGATTTTAAACATCAGGGTTTTGAGGTGCATTATTTATCAATTTAGCCCACAGGTAACCGTATGACCGAAACCACCACGCCCAACTCCTTATCAACCGCTGCAGCCGAGTTGTCGCTTGACCTTATTATTACTTGTGCCGATGGGCTTGAAGCACCGCTACAAATTGAGCTAAGCAGCTTTGGCATTGCAAGCGAAATCAAAAGTACGGGACGCTTAGCGGTCACCGGTAGCTTGCGCGACCTATATACCATCTGTTTATGGTCGCGGGTGGCCTCGCGGGTATTGATGCTGATTAAACGTAAAAATATCAATACTGAATACGATGTGGCAGAACAGCTGTATGGCTTGGCAAAATCGGTCAATTGGACCGAGCAATTTAGCTTAGAGCAGACGTTTGCCATTCGTCTGTCTGTCGATAAGCGCGTTGCCGTCAGTCAGCAATTTGCCATGCTGCGTATCAAAGATGCGATTGCCGATACCTTTAACGAAATCTATGACAGCCGTCCGAATGTCGATAGTAAAAACCCAGATTTTTCAGTATTTGCGACGGTCAATGACAAGCAGGCTGAGCTGTATTTAGATTTATCAGGTACCAGTTTGCACCGCCGTGGCTACCGCGTTGCCATGACTGAAGCGCCGCTAAAAGAAAACTTGGCAGCGGCGCTACTTTATAGCGCGGGTTGGCATAAGAAAAATGATGCCGGTAATGCCCCTTTTTATAATGCCCTAATCGACCCGATGTGCGGCTCTGGTACTTTCATCATTGAAGCGCTACTCATGCACTGCGATTATGCTGTCGGTATCGATAAAGCGGCCAATCAATTTGGCTTTTATCAATGGCAACATCATGATGAAGCGCTATGGCAACAGATGATTGACGATGCGCAGACGCGTTTTCGTGAAGCTTTAGAGATTATCAACGAACAACCTGATACATTGCCGCTCGTTTTGGGCTTCGATGCCGATAGTGGCGCGATTTTGGCGACAGAAAAGAACTTGATTGCCGCAGGCTTGCAGGATTTATTACCGCTACTTGACCTTGAAACGCGCGCCCTTAATCAGCTCAGCCACGTTTTAAAGCCATTAGCCGATAATGGCCGCTTAAGCAATCCTTTGGTCATTACCAACCCACCTTACGGTGAGCGCTTGGGCGATGAAGATATGATTAAGCCATTATATCAAGCGCTTGGGCTTATTTTGCAAGACAGCTTTGCGGGTAGTGGCGTCAATCCGATGCTTGGTATCTTGGCAGCCAATGTCGAACAGGTTGATATCTTGCCCATTAAAGAGCCAAAAACTTTGCGCTGCCATAATGGGGCAATCACGGTTTATTTCCGCTACGGTACCTTGATTGCTGGGCAAACAGGCAGCCTCATTAGGCGCTTTGAGAAGCGCGAGATTGCCGTGGAAGAAGGCCAAGACTTTATTAACCGCTTGCAAAAAAATCTGGGCAAACTTAAAAGGCTGGCTAGTAAAGACAATGTCAGCAATATTCGCGTATACGACGCTGACTTGCCTGACTTTAAAGTGGCGATTGATTTGTATGGCGATTACGTACACGTGCAAGAATATGCGCCGCCAAAGACCATTCCGGTAGAGACCGCAAAAAAACGTTTTAATTTGGCCTTGATGGGCATTCGCGAAGTGCTCAATATTAACCGCGAACAAGTTTTTATCAAAACTCGGGCACGCCAATCGGGCAATGACCAATATAGCAAGCAAGGCAATAGCGAAAAACGCGGTAAATTTTATGTTGCGCGCGAAAATGGCGCCTATTTGTATGTCAATTTTACCGATTACCTCGATACGGGCTTGTTTATTGACCATCGCAATATGCGCGCCCGTATCAAAGACAATAGCCGCGGCAAATCGGTGCTGAACTTATTTGCTTATACTTGCACGGCGAGCGTCCACGCGGCATTGGCTGGCGCGAAAAAAGTCACCAGCGTTGACTTATCGCAAAACTATCTTGATTGGGGCAAGCAAAACTTTGCTTTAAATGGTTTAAATGTCAGCAGCAATAAATATCAATTCGTCGCCGCTGATATTTTTGAATGGATTAAAGGTAATACGGAACAATTTGATATTATCTTTATCGATCCGCCAACTTTTTCAAACTCGAAAAAGTTCCAAGGTACCTTTGATGTCCAGCGTGACCATGCTGCTCTTATTAATCGTGCGATGAACCGCTTAACCTCTGATGGCGTGTTATATTTTTCCAACAACTTCACGCGCTTTGAGCTTGATGAGCAATTAACCGAACGCTATGACATTATCGATATCACGCCACAAACGATAGGTTTTGATTTTAATATCAAAAAGCCGATTCATCAAAGTTTTGAGATTCGCCATCGCTAGAGCTGCTTGGTTAAATATAAAAGCAGCATTTAAACCTTGTCTTTTCCAGTCCGTCTTAGCGTACACATAACTATGACCCAATCAGCTTTGATTGGGTCATTTTTTGTTGCTATGATAGAACGTTACTAGCAACCGTTAAGCGACAGATTTATAACCGCTTTAATCCCACTTTTGCTAGCGTTTTGATTGATATAACCAAACTATCAAACCCTTAATCACTCTAATAACAAGGATAATCTCATGGCTTTATCATTAAATAAAGGCGGTAATTTATCGCTCACCAAAACTGACCCAAATTTAACCAAGCTACTTATCGGTCTTGGTTGGGATGAGCGCGCAACCTCTGGCGCTGAGTTCGACCTTGATGCCAGCGTGTTTTTGCTAAATACCGCTGGTAAAGTACGCGGCGATCATGACTTTATTTTTTACAACCAGCTAAAATCTGACAATGGTGCAATCGAACATACCGGCGATAACCGCACGGGCGAAGGCGACGGCGATGATGAAGTCGTCAAAGTAAACCTGACCCAAGTACCTGCTGATGTCGATAAAATCGTCGTTACGGTCACAATTCATGATGCTGCTGCTCGTAGCCAAAACTTTGGTCAAGTCGCCAACGCCTTTATCCGTGTGGTCAACGAAGAAACAGGCACGGAAGTAGTACGTTTTGACTTAGCAGAAGATTACTCTGTTGAAACGGCAATGGTGTTTGGCGAAGTTTATCGTCATAACGGTGAGTGGAAATTCCGCGCCGTTGGTCAAGGCTATTCAGGCGGCTTACAAGCCATGTGTCATCAGTATGGCGTCAATATCTAACTCGATATTAACCTCTGCCAACAACTTAGCCCATACTAAAAACAATGCCTAGACATAAACACCGCCGAAACTTAGAGCAATATGGCAGCGCTATCGCTTGCCATTCTGCCAGTAAAATATGGTTGCAAAATAGTCACAATTATTCCTAGCTAAAAGACTGGAAATGCTTTAAGTTTCGTTTAAAATTAGGCAAAAAAGTGGTTAGCGATAACCACTTTTTTTGTGGTTTGTGTTTATAATAGACCGACTTTAGCTTTATGCAACCAGACAGGATATGTCATGAGACATTTTTATTTAGACTTTATCTTCACCATTATTGCCCTAGCAGTCGCGGCATG
Source organism: Psychrobacter sp. SHUES1 (assembly GCF_001652315.1). Lineage (NCBI taxonomy): Bacteria > Pseudomonadati > Pseudomonadota > Gammaproteobacteria > Moraxellales > Moraxellaceae > Psychrobacter > Psychrobacter sp. SHUES1. The sequence goes on from NZ_LXWA01000080.1 coordinate 10,736, forward strand.
GTGGGGATATTCACACGGCGGTATAGGCGGTATGATAACCACCTTATCTATTACCGCTATTTTGGCCGTCATGGAGATTTCATTATCCTTTGATAATGCGGTGGTCAACGCCTCAGTCCTCAAAGGCTGGGACGAGTTTTGGAAAAAGATATTTTTAACCGTTGGTATTTTAGTTGCTGTCTTTGGGATGCGCTTGGTATTCCCAATCGTTATCGTAGCAGTGACGGCTGACCTTGGCGTTATGCAAGTGGTCGATTTGGCCTTAAACGATCCTAAAGAATACTCAGCCAGATTATTGGCGCACCATGCTGAAATCTCAGCCTTTGGTGGTATCTTCTTATTACTCGTGTTCTTAAACTTTATCTTTGATGATAAAGAAGTACATTGGTTTGATTGGCTTGAGAGCCGCTTGGTCAAACTGGGCAAAGTCGATGCCATGAGTGTGTTTGTCGCGCTTATCGTGTTGATGATTGCGGTATCATTTGCCAACCCTGAGCAGTCAGCCGCGGTATTGATTGCAGGCGTTTGGGGTATCTTAATATACCTTGGCGTCCAAGTGGTTTCAGGTATGCTAGAAGGCGACCTTGAAGAAGACTTAGAAAACGCTGAAGCTGGCTCAGGCGCAGCAACGAGTGCGATTATGAAAGGTGGTATTATCGGCTTCTTATACCTAGAAGTCCTTGATGCCTCATTCAGCTTCGATGGCGTGATTGGCGCCTTTGCGATTACCAATGACGTTATCGTGATTATGCTGGGTCTAGCAATCGGTGCGATGTTCGTACGTTCGATGACTATTTTCTTAGTCGATAAAGGCACGCTTGATGAGTTTGTCTATCTCGAACATGGCGCGCATTATGCCATCGGCGCGCTAGCCATCATTATGCTATTGTCGGTGAAATTCCATGTACCAGAGATTATCACTGGTCTGATTGGTATTGCCTTTATTGGTTGGGCGTTTGTCGCGTCACTCAATTATCGTAAACACCAAGCGCTTGAATAACGCAATAATTGTCGACGTAATACTTAGACTTATTCAGATTATTAAATCACAGGTCATCACCATTATTGGTTATGACCTGTTTTTTATAGTAATTGTGAAGAATAGAGTTGTGAGCAGGGATTAGCTTAGGCTATTAATTTTTGCGCTACTTATCAGCGAGCATCTTTTGCAATTTTGCCAATATCACACCATATAAAGGTAAAAAGATAAGCACGCCCATCACTATCTTAAACAGATAGTCCATCGCGCCAATCTCAACCCAGTGCGTCGCCATAAAAGCATCTGGGCTTTTATAAAAAGCGATGGCAAAAAAGCAGAAGCTATCGACCAGATTGCCAATAAACGTCGATGCCAGGGGTGCAATCCACCACGTTTTAAGCTGGCGTAACTTATTAAAGACTTTGATATCTAACAGCTGTCCAATGACGTAAGCACTAAAGCTGGCGAGGACAATGCGAAAGACAAATAAATTAAAATCGAGCAGATGCTCATGACCGACGAACTGTCCATCAGCAAATACCACCGAAAAATAGTAAGAAATGGCGAGCGCTGGCAGCATGGCAAAGAAAATAATGCGTCTAGCGAGATGTTGACCAAAGATGCGTACGGTCAAATCTGTAATCAAAAAGATAAAAGGAAAAGTAACGGCCCCCCATGTCGTAATAAAGCCAAATAGCCCGACCGGTATTTGCACTAAATAATTACTAATGGCGATGATAAAGATATGCAGGCTGACAAGCCAAAATAAAGCACGGCTGTAACGAATGGATGAAGCGGGATTGGTCGAAATGGTACAGGTATTCATAAAGGAGGCCTTTTTTTGAGTCAGGGTGGAGGGAACCTGAGCGCGCTATTATAAATGATAATAAGATAAATAGCTAAAATAGGTCAGACATGCTCGTAACATCCTCTTATATAAGCAAAAATATAACTGTCAGATAGGCACACAAAATACGCCTTGCTTAGTAAGCAAACGCTTAGTATAGTAAAACGTAATGATAGGCAGGTTATGGCGTACAGGTCGATTTATTGACCTTTTTACGCTGAAATACTTACATCCAAATAGCATGACTGCCCTATTTTTATTTTATAAAATCAAATCCACTTAATTATTAATCCAAAGGATATTTATATGGCTATTAGCTTAACAAAAGGCGGCAACGTAAACTTATCAAAAGAAGCCCCAGGCTTAACCAACATTACCGTTGGTCTTGGCTGGGATCCACGCGCTACTGACGGTCAAGAATTTGACTTAGACGCCATTGCCTTTTTGGTAAACGAAGCAGGCAAAGTGCGTAATGACCAAGATTTTATTTTCTTTAACAATCTAAAGTCGGACAACGGCGCGGTTGAGCACACAGGTGACAACCGTACGGGCGAAGGCGACGGTGATGATGAGAAAATCAAAATCAACCTTGCCAGCATCCCAGCTGACGTCAGCAAAGTCGCTATCTGCGCCATCATTTATGAAGGTCAAGCGCGTAACCAAAACTTTGGTCAAGTCGGCGACGCTTATATCCGTGTGGTCAATGATAATGGTCAAGCCGAAATCGCCCGTTATGACCTATCAGAAGATGGTAGCACTGAGACGGCGATGATTTTTGGTGAGTTATATCGTCATAACGGCGACTGGAAATTCCGCGCTGTTGGTCAAGGCTTTAGTGGTGGTCTAGGCCCATTAGCCTCTTCTTATGGCGTTAACGTTTAACGCTCTATAAGATGTTTGTAAGACGACTACCGAAACCACTATCGCAATCGACTATTTGATTGCGATAGTTAATAAGCCATCAAGTGTGCCTATTCATAGCATTTGATGGCTTTAAATGTAATTGACCCAGTTAAATTGAAACGCTCATTTTTATAAAAAAACATTTAAGACATTAGAATAAGGATTTGCAGCTTATGGCAGCGACGTTTAGCTTAATCGGCACCATTGAACCTTTTTTGCATTGTAACTTAAAAAAAGGCGATTCGATTTATTGTGAAGCCAATGCCATGGTGATGATGGAGTCGAACCTTGAGCTTAAAGGTAAGCTACAAGGCGGTCTTATGCAATCACTGATGCGCCGCTTTGCCAACGATGAATCCTTATTCCAACAGCAGATTGAAGCCGTCAATGGTGAAGGTGATTGTCTGCTAGCACCGACGCTTGATGGCGATATGCAAATCATCGATTGCGGCGCGCAGCAATATACCTTGAGCGATGGCGCGTTCGTTGCCGCACAAACTGGCGTCGATATCAGAGCCAATATCCAGCGTAACCTCGGCGGCGCGGTCTTTGGTGATACCGGCGGCTTTATGGTGATGCAAACCCAAGGTCAAGGCCAAGTTGTCGTTTCTGGTTTTGGTTCGCTATTTGAGATTGATGTGACGCCTGATAAAGACGTCATCATTGATAATGGCCACGTGGTCTGCTGGGATTCAAACCTTGATTATAAGCTTTCGGTATCGACCAGCAAGAAAAAAGGCATCATGAGCAATATTATCAATTCGGTCACCAGTGGTGAAGGCATGGTTTTAAACTTCTCAGGAACAGGCAAAGTCATCATCTGCTCGCGCAATCGTGACAGCTATCAAGGCTGGTTACAAAGCATCTTAGGTACCAGCTCAGGCGGTCGCGGTGGCAGCGGTGGTTTTTTAGATAATATTTTGTAATTGAAGTTGCATTTTATCATTAAAGTTATATTCCAGATTGATAGCTATAAAACAGCGCAGGAATGAAGCACTAAAACAGCGCAGAAATGAAGCATTAAAAATAAGCACTAAAAATTCATTAATCCCCTCACAATTATTATAAGGATTTTACCATGGCAGTTAGTCTACAAAAGGGTCAAAAAATTTCCCTCAGCAAAGAAGCTGGCGGCGAGCTTACGCAAGTAAAATTGGGTTTAGGCTGGGATGTTTTCCAAGGCCAGCAAGAGAAAAAAGGCGGCTTCTTAGGCAAGTTATTCGGCGGCGGTACGGGCGGCGACTCGATCGATTTAGATGCTTCATGCATTATGTTTGATGCCAATAAACAAGCGGTCGATGCGATTTGGTTCAGTCAGCTAAAATCAAAAGATGGCAGCATCGTCCATACGGGCGACAACCGCACAGGTGACGGCGATGGCGACGACGAAGTTATCAATGTTGATTTATCAAAAGTGCCAGCAAACGTAGTATCGTTAGTATTTACCGTTAATAGCTTTACTGGTCAGACGTTTGAAACCGTAGAAAATGCTTTTTGCCGCATCGTTAATGCCAATAACAATCAGGAAGTCGCCCGCTACAATTTATCAGCGCAAGGTGGCCATACAGCGATGATTATGGCAAAAGTCTATCGTCATAATAACGAGTGGAAAATGCATGCCATTGGCGAAACTGCTTCTGGTCGTACTTTTCATGATTTGATGCCTGCTATCACGCCGCATGCTTAATTCATTGCAGCTCCACTTGTAAGACTGTTAGTAATCTATAAGCAATCAGCCCGTCTATTTACAGTAGACGGGCTGACTTTTTTTATTAAATAACCCCAGTTCGGGATAAGCCACATTGTAACTCATTGATACTATTTACAATGTGGCTACCTGTCCCTGCTGAGGCATGTTTTTGATGGTGGGTTTATACGGAAACCAGCAATAAGCAATCAAACCTGACAGCAAGTTTGTGATAAAACCCGTGACACTACGATGGCGTGAGTGTTCGATTTGGCACAAGCTTTTAAGCTCTCCAAACACCGTTTCAATCAAAGAGCGATGATTGAGTAGTGCCTCATCTATAGGCTCAAGCAATTGGAGTTTCATATTACGCCGAAGTTTGGTGATCAACATGGTATCACTGTGTTTTGTGAGCCACTCGTTTAGTGCTTTACTGATATAGCCTCTATCCCCAAACACCTTGCCAAACACAGACGTTGCCATATCCTTAACAGGCACTCTGTCATCGATATTACCCGCAGTGACTTTAACAGATACAAGCTCGCCCTTATGATTGATAATGGCGTGCAGCTTAAAGCCATAGAACCAGCCCATGCTGCTTTTGCCTCGGGTTGCCATTCTTTCAAAGACTTTATGACGGTAGATACGCTTGTTAC
>NZ_LXWA01000081.1:0-14207 GCF_001652315.1 Psychrobacter sp. SHUES1
TTTCAAGCATTAATAATACCCTATATTTGTTCAATAAAGTGAGTGCTATATAACTAACCGTCTGATTTACACAGCAGTTTATTTATAATTTGCCTGATAGACGGGTTAGTGCCATAGTTGTTCACTGAACGTTCTGGACAGTTGTACTGTACAGTTTCTAAAAACGTACTTGAACACTAGGTGAACAATGAACATATCGGTGACAAAAGCGGCAAAAGAATGGGGTGTATCAAGAACCACGATCTATCAGAAGGTCAATGATGGTGAGCTTTCTAGAACAGCAGATAAGAAAATAGACGTTTCAGAAATGTTGCGCGTGTTTGGTGAGCCAATTTCTAAAAAACGTACTGAACGTTCAGTGGACACTGTTCAAAGTACACCTCTGAACAGTCAAAGTGTTCAGTACAATACGGACATTGAACACCAATTAGCGCTTGAAAAGCTCAAGAATGAACATCTCAGCCAACAAGTAAGCGATCAAAAAAAGTTAATTGAAAATTATCAGCAGCAGATAGGACAATTGAACAAAACACTGGATAAAGCCAACGCCAGTATCCAGGATTTCGCACAAGTAAGACTGCTAGAGTTTAAGCAAGCTGAAATGAGCGATGAGCCGCCACTTGAACCAGAGCAAGAAAAAAAAGATGATTCAATCGTCGTGACGGCTAAGAAGAAAAAACGGTGGTTCTTTTGACTATAAGAATTTTTGAAAAAACATTAGTGTTTAATCTTTGGAAGATAGCTCTCTAAAGCCTTATTGGGCTTGCTAAAGCTTTCAGGCTCTCGTTGTATGATATTAATCATTTCGCGCTTAAATGCGTCAGTCTGCATTTTGCCGTCATAACTTAGGCTTGGATGGTTGTTATAGTCATTCATAAACTGCACGTTATCAACGATAGACTGTATGGTAGCTTGTGACAGGGTGCCGTCTGCACTGGTTAGCTTGTCTAATGTTTTCCGATGGAATTTGAGCGTTAGGCCCTCGTAACCTTTGCCTCTACTTTTTTTATGGTACTCAACAGTAATTTTATAGTTTGTACTCTCATTTACCTCATCTATAGCAGTCTCAATCACACGCTCTCTAAGCTGTCCAAATTGCTTATACTTACCTTTAATGCCCATAACATAGCGAAAATCGTCTAAATCCATAGATTTAGTATATTGGTACTGACCTACCCAACAAACAATTAATTCATATAAGCGCATAGAGTGAATACTTGAGAGCTCAGACACCTCCATCAGCCTATATTTTGTGAAGTTAGCTTTTAGCTGTGTCAAATAAGGCAGTACATCCTCTGCAAATGTTATTGTTATCTGTTCTCCATTGGGGTCGTAAAGAACACCGCTAACAAAGCGAGTACGAAGCGTTTTATTATCCTCCAGTGCTATCAGTACCTCCCTATCAAAAAGCCGATTACTAGCTTGCTCTAAATCTCTAAAAGCATTCTTCTTGGTGCTATCGGTATAGAATATTTTTGCTACTTCCTCAACTGTCACCGTAAACTTGGTTTGCTTAGTAATATTTGGCGCATCAGGTCTACTGTCAATACGACTAATACAAGTCAGTAATAACTGCTTTTCTTTAGTAGTCATGGTATAAGCTGCTAGAACAAGCTCATTGGATTGTACGACTAGATTGTTTTCCATATTTTTTTCGAATCCTTGCTTAATCTACTGTTATTTCCAATAATAACCAAGATTCACTTTAGCATATAAAACTACAAATAGTATCAGTATTTTTTTGTTGTGTTTATTCTACTCATTTTGTGTTTATTCTACTCATTTTGTGTTTATTCTACTCATTTTGTGTTTATTCTACTCATTTTGTGTTTTTTCTCTTTGTAAGCTATTGATTTTAAAGGTGAAAAAAGGCTCTTAAACAGGAGTAAACAGGAGTAAACAGGATCAAATAAAAACCCTTAAAGAAACGGGAGATAAATTTTTTGTGGATAAGTGAAAAAACATCACTTAAACCACGTATCTTGCCTAAGCAACTTATCCCTCAGTAATCGTTTTTTTAAGGATGAGATTAAGGACTAAATCCTCGGCTAGGTGTATTAGTTCTACTCACTTGATACTGATAGGACTCTAAACCGTCCTGTAGTGCTCTGTGTTGGCTTTCAGACAGCTCTTTGCCATATTGCTCAGTAAACGTCTCTAAAGTGGCTTTAAGGGCCTCTGAGTAGGTTTTACGCTGGGTTGTTGGTAAGGAGTTAACATCGCGCAACGCAAGTTTGAATTGCTGACAGGTTTTATCCAAGGTATCTGCTAGATGTTCTCTAGCAGCTTTTCTAGCCTCAGCTGGGCAGTTATCCTGATTGATATAATCCGTTAACCCTTCTATGTAGCTAGACGATGAGATGATGTCCCGAGTCATTCTGCCAACCTCTCCTGCGCTACCGCCCAACTTGTCGATGATACTGGTATTAAATGCCGCTCGTTTTTGATCGATGTTGTCTCTGAAGTCTGTAAAATGCTTGGTAAGCGCTAGATACTGCTCACGTTCAGCGTTAGGATCACGCAACAGCTTGATAATGGCTTTGTTGTTTTCAACCAGCGTGTGATCAAAACGTTTGGCCACTTGGCGTAAGTGTGCGGTAAACTCCACGGCTTTATCGTGGTCCTCAATACCATGGTGCTTTGCAAACTCGCTAAGTAGTGCCACTTGCCGCTGATCAAATTTATCAGGGGCGTCCTGTGCAGTTTCTCCTTGAGCCCATCTGATAGCCATATCATCACGATGACGTTGTATTAAGCGCATGGCTAGGTGCAGCTTCATACGTTCAACATACTCAAAGATTCTCTCATCTTTAAAACGGTTTGCTCGAGTGTCTCGATCAATGCGTCCTTCTTGTCGATCAAGTCGAGCAGCTCTTGCTCGTCGTGCGTCGTCATCGAAGGGGTTGGGGGCTGGTCTTGCACTTCGCTCAGTTGCTTTGTTAATTTCAATATTTGACTTTCCGATAGCTTCAGTGATTCCCTCAATTGCTTGTTTTGTGCCATTAATTCTTTGTTTTGTGTCATCACATCGCTTTGGTAGGTTTTCGCATCGTTTAGCTGCCCAAGCAACGCCTGATTTTGCGTCTTCAATACATCGTTTTGTGTCGTCAACTCGAATTGCCGTTCTATTATTTTGTTTTGTGCAGTATGTAATGTAGTATTCTGAGCTTCCAGAGAGGTGTTTTGCAAAGTCAGCTCGTTGTTTTGTGCCTCCAATGCTGCCAGGTAGTCTTGCATTTTTCTCAGTTGCCCAAGCAAGTCCTTTTCTAAGTGCGCTAATTCGTCGCTCATTGTCTGCCTCCTGTTTGATATGGTTGTCAGCCACCAATTTGTTGCGTGCTTTGATGGCGCGGTTGGTGTTGCCTTTTTCGGTTGTGATGCCTCGACGCTCCATTGCCGTCGCCTCAACGCCCATTTTAATGGTGGGCTGCTGATCAAGCCCCTGATCCTTGTAACTGCGCGCATCCATCAGCGGTAGATGATATTCGGCCAATACCTTATTGGCGGTATCTACCCACATTTCACGAATACGCTTAATCTCCTGCATCGATGACGGCAGATCATGTGCCTTACGTTTTTTATTGGACCACTCAAACGGGGTCTTAAGCTTTGGATCAAATGCCAAGGTTTTATTTGGTCCAATGGTAGGCGCTCGAGTAGTGACTAAAATATGCGCGTGAAAATTACGGGGATCAGGGTTTTCCTCACCCTCACGCAAATACTTAGAACTTGGTGGTACATCAGGATCGAATGGCAACTTCATCACCGGACGATGGATACACACATCCGCAATCACATCCATATCGTCGCAAAGTTTTTGGGCAAAGTTGATAGCCAGTGCATGGCGCTCTTCCTCAGACAACTCATGAGGCAAATTAATCAGCCACTCACGCGCCACCCGACTGTCCGAACGGGTCTCTGCTGCTTCAGCGGTATTCCAAAGCGTCTCCCGATCCACACTCACACCTAGCGCTTTTAATGAAAATGGTAAAACGATATCGCTGCTCATCACCCCAGACTTTTTACTATAGTCATGGGTCTTGCCATATTTGGCATCATCCAGCACATCCCCAGCACGATAGGCTGCCGACGCCACAGCCGACTGTCCTGCTTTTCGAGAAATTGCCTTTGTTGCAATGTGTACCATCGTCATAAAGAGCCACCTGCTATTTTTGCTTTTTGCACACCACCGCTTTTTGTGGTGTGCGGGGTTTGGGGTTTCCCCAACGAAGAAGGATTCAAAATTAAGATAGTAACGAAGTGGATAGATTGAATTTTGAGTCGTTACTTCGCCCTTAGTCAGGGGGACGCCACCATAAAATGTTAAAATGATACATCTGGGGTGTCTGATGCTGTTGTGTTAAAGCTTACCACAAGTGATTGAATGATAGTGAGGTGCTTGCTATGCTGAGTAAAATTTAATTGATAAGGATAAATCTGATGTCAGTATCTAATAATAAGGCGCCTATGTCTATTTTTGATAGCCAAGACTCTAATGAATTAAAAGAACGTCAACGGTTAGAAGAATTAAAACGCCAAGCTAAGGTTCAGCAAGTAAAGTTAGACAAGCGACTAAATAAGCAGAAGATTTTAATGGGGGCATTTTTGGGTCAGGTATTGGCAACTGATGGTGAGAGTGAGCAAATGATTCGAGAGTATTTTGCGATTCACTTTCCAGATTTTTTAACGAGAAAATCGGATAAAGAATTGTTTAAAAGTATGATTGAAAGTTTGGGTGGCGATATGGGCTTGGGTGAGGAAGAAGATTCATTTGCAGCCAACGCAAAAGAAAATAATCAAGAGGCTATTGATCAGAATATAGGACTTGAAGGCAATCAGCCTATCAGTAGTCACCAACCGCAATCTGACTCTATGGCTAATTATGGGGAGCAGGATTCGCTACTAGATGACAATAGTTATGCTACTGGTAGAAGTAATCCAAACTATCATGGGCAATAGGCTTAGTTAAAAGAGACTATCCTAGGTTCTGTGTAACTGACATTTAGCTTGCATTACTACTTACACAAAATTTAGGAAAGCCTCGCTGTCATGCTTAGGGTAGCTGAGATGCTCTTCCATCTCAGCCTCTAAGGCAGTATCAATAAAGGATTGCATGAGCTGCTTTTGAAAGTCGTTAATGTCATCGAAGCTTTTCATGCTACTAACCATTTGCTCGGCCAGTTTCTTGATGTCAGTTTGCTTTGTCATTGCTTATTCTCTTGTTATTGGATTATAAGCAGTTACACAGTTTTTAGGAAAGGCTCTCTTTTTTTTATTGAGGATTCGCTTTAGTGATTTGTGTTTCAGTCAAAACATCAATCTTATCTTTTAATTCGTTCAGCTCCATTTTGAAAGAGTCTATATTAATACTCATCTCAGCTTTCTCATTAGCGTCGTCACTATCAGTGTTTAAGTACTCTGTTCTGTAGTCTTCTAATGATATTAGGCGTTCCCTTAAGGAGTTTTTTATTAAACCTAGTTCGTAAGCTGTTAGTGATGTATTCTCTTTCATTAGCTTCTTTAATAGAAGCTGGTATTATAATCAAACAAAGTCTGGTTTCTACATGGTTCTTGTAAAATTTTTCTGGTAATAATCACCACACACTTCGGTATATTTTTATTTCGCTTAATACATTAAATGGAATGTCATTAGCTAGCATAAACTAGATAGAAAAAAGCTTGAAGAAACAAGTGTGCAGATGGCATTTTATTAGTCGTATTGAATAACTACCGTCGCCACTGAGCTAACTTTACCTGGAGTAATAACGGCATCCGTCTGGTAATAACTTGCACCTAATGGAACATTGTATTGAATGTTTTGATTCGATTGAACGGTTCCTAATTCAAGCTTCTCGTTCTTTGCAATGACTTTACTTACATTTTTATAGTTGGTTTTAAGTTGAACGCCGACACCTTTCGCTCGGGTTGATGCAGGCGCATTGTTAGCCAACACATTCGTTGTATTAGGTGCTAATGTATAGTCAAAATTCAAACTAATTTTATTGCTCTGTACATAGGCTGTTGGATTTTCACCACCATTACATAAAAAGTTTAGATCAAAAGCTTGAGTGCCTTGCGTAGAGCCTACCCCTTTAAATCCAGATTTATTGACGGTAGGTAATTGTACAGTTTTATTAACATCCCCTAAAAACTCGCATGACGATGAGGCAATCGTAATGGTATTACCATACACTGTACTTGTCAAAAAAGGATTATTTACATCGTCACGCGAATGATAACTACTGTACCTACCTGCAGTCAAAGCGCCCGATCCTGTGGAAGCAGCTGTTTTAATAATCTCAACAACGAAAAAACCTTCGCCTAATCTATAGGTTGTATTACGAGATAGAGCTTTATTGTAAGGGTAATAGCCAGAAAAATTTGAGCCATTTCCAGCGTCTCTATACAAACGAATTCCGATACCCTTGATATTAGTGTTATATACGGAATCACCGCCTGCAGAGCTTAACGAAGGGTTTTGCGAAAGAACAGCTTCTATTGTCCCTCCAGAGTAGAAACTGCAAGAAATAGTGGAGTTATTAGGAGTAATAGGAAAAGAAGCGCGTCGCAAGACCGTTCCAACGGGATCGCTTGGTCTAACAACCACTCTACCTACATTCATACTGATATCAACAGGTGTAAAGCCCCAGTCGGCCGTACACCTTGCATATACCTCTGAACTTAAAACACAGCTCATTAGCAAGAGAAAACTATTTAATAGTCTAGAGCTCATTGGCATAAACCTTCTAACATCAGCATATTTTTCTCATTCTTCGATGACTGAGCGGTGACATCATATTGTATCTTGCATTGCGCATCTTGTGTCTCTCCCCACTTTACTGTCACTGTATCAGCCAGAGTGTTGGTGCGTAGATACACTAAGCTGCCTTGAGCAACCATACCCACATACTCACCTTTTGAGTCGAATACTTCAGATGCAAAAGGTAATGTCTCCCCTTTGGCATCTAAACTTCTAATATAAAGTGCTTTTCCTGACTTGGTCACAAAATTAACTTTTGAGATTGATCCGGCATAAGGCGCAATGCGTTGACTACTGCCATCCAGCTCTACATCTAATGACATATTCTCAGGATTTAAAACAATTTCATTTAAACGATAAGGGGTGACATAGGGGATCACGGCATAGCCTGATTTATTAATGGTTAAACCGTTGGTATTATTGACTTTAGCGCCTGTAGCGTCAGGAGCATATACTAAAACCATGGTTTGGCCTTGGTCTGGTCCAAAAAGTACACCCTCAGAGTGAGCAACAATATTGCCTCTTGCCGTTAATGATACTTGCTCGTACTGATCTGAAGTACTGTATGAGCCACCTAAGGTAGTAACGTTGGTACGGTATTGTGCGTTGGTATTGAAGCTTGAGCTGTCTTTATAGTCTGTTGATACTGAAGCGCCATAGTTAAATCGATCGCCTATCACGCCACTCATGCCGACGGTGGTATTATCTTGAGTATGCGATGAATTTACATTTATAGAATTACGTTTAAAAGAAAATGGTAATGATAATGTTAACAGGTATTCAGTATCGTTCTCACTCCTACTTGTCGAACTATTTTCTACCATTCTTCTAATGGCTGACACCCCATAGTTCAAATTCCGATAGTTATTACTATAACCGACCTGATATTGTTTGGTGGTTTCTTCACGATCCCAGTAATCTACCCAAGACCCAGTCGCATAGAGATTCCCCCAATCATTAGGCAACCCCTGATTTAACGTTATTTGAAGCTCGCTACGCTGTTTACCGTAGTATTTAGAGCTTATGCCCTTTTTTTCTAATTCTTGAGCCAGTAAGGCATCACGCAGATTATAATAATTTTCTGTTGAATAACGATATGCGGCCAAGGTTAAGTTAGTATCTGTTGGTGTAATGAGCTTACTGTAACTGAGGCGGTAACTTTGTCCTGCCTCTTTATCACGACGATCAAAATTTGCTTGAGAGTGCGTCATATCTAAAGCAACTGCCCCTATTGGTGTGGCAAATGCACTACCTAACGTCAACGCCGTATAATCTTCTGATCCTTGAAAGCCCCCATAAACCGTTATACGATTATTAACACCCCGTTGATATTGCCCTTGAACAATAAACGGATCCATATCTATATCAGTGTCACGAAATTGCCCCGTCATGACTGAATAACGACTCATACCTGGACGCAACATTTGTGCGACTGATGCATACGGAATTGCGTATTTCTGAATATCACCATTGGCTTCTAGAATAGAGACTTCTAGCTCTCCACCATAACCGGTAGGATATAGATCATTAATCTCAAAGCTTCCAGCAGCAACGGTAGTTTGGTAGATTAGTTGACCTTGCTGACGAATCTCAACTTTAGCATTGGTTTGAGCATTACCTCGAATTCTTGGTGCATAGCCAAGCATACTATTGGGTAGCATGCGGTCATCACTAGAAAATTCTGCACCACGATAACCAAATGAGTTGAATACCTCACCATTGGTAAAGCTATCACCAAGCGTTAGTACGCCTCTATATTCAGGAAAAGCACGCTGTGCATAAGTACTAATAGCATCATAAGTTGATTGAGAGTCTTTGCTCTCAGTCTCATCCTCCCACTTCCACTGACCATTGTGACGAAATTGCCAGTCTGCAAAATTTGCACCTGTATTTAATGATACAAACGCATTGGCATTGTCCTCGCTATTTTCTGTTTTATTATGAGCTTTATAGGCGCTCGCATTGTACGAGACAAATGCTGCGTCAATACCCCGATCCCAAACACTAGGATCAACATACCCTTGAGCATTTCTTTCCATAGCAATTTGTGGTATTGAGATATCAAATCTTAACTTTGAGGTATCGAACTCATAAAAAGAATCCTGAACCCATTCACCCAGCTGCTGACAACTTTCACTATTTACTGCCAATCTTTCTTTAATAAGCTCTGCTTTTATACCGTATTCAAGTAATTGTTTGGAAGAAAAGCAGGTGTATGTACTTTTGTCATCCTCTGTATTTTTAAACACCATCTGGTGCTTACCGAACCAGTTACCATTGATATAGACATCTACGTTGTAATATCCCGGTAAGATCGCATTACCATATGTGAAGCGCTTAATATCAATATTTTTGGCATCGCCAATTAGGAAATCTGAGTCAAACTCAGCTGTTTTTTTAGTAGGTTCTTTCTCAATATCATCAGCCGACGCCAATGTTGGTATGCTAAAGGCAACTACCCCATAAACCAAGAAATATCTAATGTGGCGCTTGATATTCTTATAAGAATGTAAGGGGTGTTTCATAGCATGGCCATTCTAGTGAAAATATAATTTCTCTTTGAGATGACTCAATTTGAATAATAAAAACAAGACTTACTTAATCTTATGAGTGACTCTTCCGCCATAATCATTAATGGTGGTAAACGTCATATTTTGTGTATTAGAGCTTTTTAATAGAACACTCTGTTCGGAAAAAGGCTTTAGCATCAAACCTTCTGACAAAATATCAATGGTTTTGCCTGCGTTCTCTTGGGTAATAGAGGTGATTGTTATATGAAAAGGGGTTGGGTTTTTGGCTAGGAGATTAGAGCCTGTACTGCGCCACTGAATTTTTTCAGGAGCTAGAACAACGTCTTGTTTTATACCGCTAGGGCGATAAAACAACTTGATACGTGAGCGAACAGCCAATTGTAAGAAATTATCAGGAGCTGCTGTTTTGTCTTGTGCTGAAGGTTTTGGTGGTATGTCTAATACGTTTAACCAAAACAAACTTTCTTCTGTCTTACTCAACGTATTCACGGTAGGCAAACTGGTAATACGTATAAATTGACTTTTCTGCCCCTCCACACGTGAAATAGGGGGTGTGAGAATAAAAGGCGCTTTTGATTGATCAGGGGTTGAACTTGGGTCACCTTCATCAATCCACACTTGAACCAAAGAAGGGCTTTTTCCATCGTTACTTAATTGCAGTGTGATCTCGCGTGCATCAGAAGGATAAACCGCACGTGTTCCATGAATAATAATTTCTGCATGAACTAAACTGATAGGTGTTAGAAGTGTGATTAAACAGATTTTATAAAACAGCTGTTTTACAGACATATATTTCTCTCTACCTAAAATTAAAAAAAAGAGCTAGGCCCGATACTTCTCCTAGCTCTTATCAATCTAGTAAAAGACTACTGATAAATAATTGTATATTTCACAGTGGTTGCAACGCTACCAGGGGTTGAAGCACCAGTAGCATAGTACTGCGCATAGTAATTAAGGTCTGCTGAACCAGTGCTGCTTACATCTACCAACTGTGAGTTAGTCTGAACACCACCAGCACCTGCAGCTAATACTGGGATAACAGCATTGTTTGAACCTAGCAATTGCACCTGAACATTAGCGGCTGTTCCAGTCGCGTTGTTTAAACGACCAGTAGTGAAATCAACAGTTGCACCTGGCTCGAAATAAGTCGCAACTTTGCTACTAGCTGTACAATCAGTCAGATTAATAGTAAATGGCGTGCGACCTGCAACATCACCCGTGTTTGCTAATACTTGCTGAGAAACCGTAGGAAGTGTGACTGTGAAATCTTTACCTTGTGCGCTATTAACCGTACAAGTCTTGTCTGTTACCTGACCATTGATTGTAATAGTACCGTCAGCTGCAAAAGCAGTAGAAGTTGCTAATACTAATAATGGAACTGCTAATAAAGTTTTTTTCATAATTCTTACCCTAGAAGATATACATGTAACTTTCGATCATAATATTGTACATTCTAGAGGATATTAAGTAAACATTGGTCTAAATCATAATATGCCTATACCTTACTAAGCTATTGATAAATAAAGCTAATTTCATTACATTATTAACTGTAAGGATTTTTTTACCTAAAAAACCGGTAAACAAAATTATACTAAAAAATTTTAGAAAAAACCGTTTAACCTCTTAAATATGCCGTTCATCCTATATCTTATTGACTGAATAATTATAATGTGAGCAAACAAAATCAAATTCTAGTTTCTTAGGGGTATACCCCAAGGGAACTACCTATTTTACCTTTCAAACCTATTAACAGACTACTTAAAGCAGACTGTTAGCATAGAACCATCTATAACAGACTTTTGAATTATAAGACTATCTGCTGTGCTTTTTTCCTATCATTAGCCTATAGTGTGATGTGCATTTCACTATTTTATCAATTTCTCAGCCTGTTTTTTTCCCAGCCTACTTTTTGAACCACCACCTGCTCGAGGTCTCATATCCTTATGATGTTTGTTTCCTTCAAACCTAGCTACTTTACACTTAGCGGTTTGATTAAGCTACTTACTTGGGCTATTTGCTTGAGCTACTAGGCTCAGCTATTTACTTAACTTTAGTATTCTAAAGGCGCCTTGAATAACTAAAGCAAATACGATGCTCCCAATAATTAAATCAGGGGTACTCGAGTTTAACCAATTCACCAGAACACCTGCAACAATCACCCCTAAATTGATAATCACATCGTTTGAAGTGAAAATCATACTGGCTTTCATATGAGCCTCTTCTTTACTCTTCGATTTTTGCAATATATAAAGGCAGATTGAGTTTGCAATCAGAGCAAGAATCGATATAACAATCATGGTAGAAAAGTCAGGTAACTGCTCATTGCCAAAGAAACGTCTTATTACTTCTAAAAAGCCGAGAATCGCTAGCGTGATTTGAAAATATCCAGCAATTCTAGCAATACGTTTTTTCTTTACAACCGTTCCACCAACAGCAAACAAGCTGATTCCGTACACGAAGCTATCTGCTAACATGTCTAAGCTGTCGGCAACCAATCCCATTGAACGAGAAATCAGCCCAGTGCTCATTTCGATAATAAAGAAGGCAAAGTTAATAACCAGCACTATCCACAGTAGCTTACGTTGCTCCGCGTCTTTTTCATGATTAGCGTTAGTTTTGACTTCGATATTATCATTTGAATTAGAGGGGTCAATAGTTTCGGTTGAAAGTAGGGTGTCGCCTAAATTTAGGTCATGAATAGCATGCTGTATATTTTCAACATTACCATGATGAAATACGGTTAATTGACGATTAGGAATGTCGAATTCAAGATATTCAATATCCGAATTGCCATCTAGCTTCATTCGGATTAGGTTCTCTTCCGAAGGGCAGTCCATTTTCGATATTTTAAAAGTTGTTTTATTCATAAAGGTATCTGAATCCGGGTGGTGGTTCAAAAAGTAGGCTGGGAAAAAAACAGGCTGAGAAATTGATAAAATAGTGAAATGCACATCACACTATAGGCTAATGATAGGAAAAAAGCACAGCAGATAGTCTTATAATTCAAAAGTCTGTTATAGATGGTTCTATGCTAACAGTCTGCTTTAAGTAGTCTGTTAATAGGTTTGAAAGGTAAAATAGGTAGTTCCCTTGGGGTATACGCTAAAAAGGATATGAGCCTAATTTTCATATTAACTATTATGCTTGCGATTCGGTTTTCCAGAGTACTGTAGTGAGTTTGGCGGTTTTAATAGGTATTTAGTAAGAACTCTCTAGCACTATCAACTCCAGTAATGCCTTTTACCATTGCTGGAGTAAATCCTACTTCGAGCACTCCTTTATTATCTAAATATCTAACTTGCCTTGGAATCGGTTTCTACGGAATTGACCGCATCGCTCAAAGCAGTTTATTTTGCTTACTCAAAAGGTACAAAAGTGTTACAATTTAATTAATCTTTATATTACTACCGATACAATTAAAAGTTAATTAAGCCCAGTATCTTCAGGGCTTATATTCGTTATTCTCTGAATAGGATTACTACTTAATTATTTTGTAAAAATTATAAAGTACTAAAAGTGTTTTATAGATAACTACCTCTAGGAGTTAAGAGTAATGATTAAAAAAATCCGATCAGTATTTGCTCATAAATATAAAAAATCTATTCCTGAGACTCTGAGCCCGACCCTTATCAATGTTAGGATATTAGAAACGTATTCTATCCGGTGCAGCTGTGGTTCATTAGCAGTCCCTATTGGGGAAAGAGGTGTTTCTTATCAATGTATTCGTTGTGGCAAGCAGCCGTCTGAAGGGCCAAAATATAATTTCGGGCAGAGAACTCTCACCAATCAGTTAAATCTAGCGCCTAAAAAAGATAGCCAGATACTTCATATAGATTTCTACGAAGATGCTATAGATATTATGAAACAAAAAAACTATAGGTAGCCTTATGTCCACTCACAAGTACACTGCTATTATTTTCAGCCGATTAATCTATCAGCGCATATGACATACAGCCGAAGGTTCAAGTCCTCACTAGGGTACCGAACTTAATAATTCGCAAGCTCATCCTCTTGCTCATCACAGACCTTCAATCCAATTTGTACGGCCTCACTAAGGTCAGCCCCTTCTTTGACACTATAAGGTACATTTGGCGTCAAACGACTTAGCTTTAAGCCATCTACCGCTGCTTTATTAAGCGGTATACCAACGTAAGATTCATCGGTGTAACCCTTAGGATGAAAAAACACCTCACGACCAAAGGAAGGATTTGAGGCACATGCAATCTCACCCTCAGGCACCGTAAACGGATAAGGTGTTGTGTAATCTTTACTCCATGTCTGCTCACTCACTACGATATAGCCTGAACCATACAGATCATTTTCTGTATTGCCTGAGCTGCACCCAATCATAACGATAGACGCTACTGCAATTAACCACCTGGACATATTGATTCGCATGGTACGCCGTCCTTATCACGGTCTAGCTTGGTATTTCCACATTTGAGTGCTTGTTTGGCTTGTTCACAGCTAACCATCTGCCCACAAGTGCGCGGTAAGCCTTTGCATTGAGAGCCGCCAGCACCTTTAGCAAACAACGGATGCTCTACCTCAACATCACTATAAAATGGATTATCAGTGACTGTAACTGCTGCCTGAGAAGATAAGGCAAAGAGAGATAACGCCATACTTAGAATAAATTTTTTCATAGAACCTTCTTTCTTTAATACCCAAAACACTGCTTTCAAGCATTAATAATACCCTATATTTGTTCAATAAAGTGAGTGCTATATAACTAACCGTCTGATTTACACAGCAGTTTATTTATAATTTGCCTGATAGACGGGTTAGTGCCATAGTTGTTCACTGAACGTTCTGGACAGTTGTACTGTACAGTTTCTAAAAACGTACTTGAACACTAGGTGAACAATGAACATATCGGTGACAAAAGCGGCAAAAGAATGGGGTGTATCAAGAAC
>NZ_LXWA01000082.1:0-13669 GCF_001652315.1 Psychrobacter sp. SHUES1
ACTTGTTCGTGTTGTGGCTCACGCCAAAACAGTCCGAAAGGTAGAGCAGATTTAGGAATAAGAGAATGGCTTTGCGAGTGTGGTGTCACTCATGACCGTGATATTAATGCGGCAAAAAACATTCTCGCGCTCGGGCTTGAGCGTCTAGTAGTAGGAATCCCCTCACTTTAGGGAGGGGAGGAGGTCAAAGTGCTTAATTCCCTCTCGTAGATATCTACTCATCAGCTTTTTCTGTCTTTATCCTCATTATCATTTCACTATACAAGCGTGTCTGCAAACAGACGTGGTTTGGCTGACGCGTAACCAAAAATCAACACGCTTAACGATATATGTGACATACCTACGGCAGATTTTAAGTAATATGATTGATGAGCTTATCGATGCTGTCATGCATCAATGTCTAACAGCATTCTCATCTATCAAGAAACAATCGCGCTGAACGCAGAAAATTAAATGACATCTGAAGTCAAAGCTATCTCTAAGGATATAAAACTGTGTTGGTGCTTATTTGGTGGGCTATCTGTAGTCCATTTTACTTATTAGCTAGGATATTTTATGAAGAAGAATATTGATCATACCGACCCCGCTAAAAATATGAATACCGAACGTGGTAATGGCGGCGAAACGCATCAGCGTGCCGATGGTGATACAAGAGCGATGACCACCCAGCAAGGTGTTGTCATTTCTGACAATCAAAACTCGCTTAAAGCCAATACTCGTGGCCCCACATTATTAGAAGATTTTGTCTTACGCGAAAAAATTACTCATTTTGATCATGAGCGTATTCCTGAGCGTGTGGTGCATGCGCGTGGTAGTGCCGCCCATGGTTATTTTGAGCTTACCGAATCATTAGAAGAGTATACAACCGCGAAAATTCTTACTGAAACGGGTAAACAGACGCCTTTATTTACCCGTTTTTCTACGGTAGCCGGTAATAAGGGCTCAAAAGATACGCCGCGTGATGTGCGCGGTTTTGCGGTGAAGATTTATACTGAAGAGGGTAACTGGGATATCGTCGGTAATAATATGCCGATTTTCTTTATTCAAGATGCGATGAAGTTCCCTGATTTGGTACACGCGGTGAAACCTGAACCTGATCGCGGCTTTCCGCAGGCGGCCTCTGCTCATGATACCTTTTGGGATTTTGTCTCGCTTAGCCCTGAAACCATGCACAATGTCATTTGGCTGATGAGTGATCGCGCGCTACCGCGTAGCTTTGGTATGATGGAAGGCTTTGGTATTCACAGTTATCGTTTTATTAATAAAGATGGCAAGAGCACCTTTGTACGTTTCCATTGGAAACCGGTCCTTGGCGTACAATCGCTAATTTGGGATGAAGCGGTTAAAATCTCTGGTGCCGATCCTGATTATAATCGCCGTGATTTATTTGAAGCGATTAATAATGGTGATTATCCAGAGTGGGAGTTTGGCGTTCAGTTATTTACTGAAGAAGAAGCCAATGAGTTCCCCTTTGATCACTTAGACGCGACCAAGCTGATTCCTGAAGAGTTGGTACCCGTGCGCATCGTAGGTAAAATGGTACTGAACCGTTATCCAGATAACTTCTTTTCCGAGACTGAGCAAGTGGCTTTCTGCCCATCACATCTGCCACCAGGCATCGACTTTAGTAATGACCCATTATTGCAAGGTCGCTTATTTAGTTATCTAGATACGCAGCTGTCGCGTTTGGGCTCGCCAAACTTTGCGCAAATTCCGATTAACGCGCCAAAATGTCCGTTTGCTAATAATCAGCAAGACGGTCATATGCAAATGCAGATACCAAAAACTCGTACCCTGTATGATCCACAAAGCCTTGATTCTGAGCGCCCACGTGAAAGCATAAAAAAAGGCTTTGAGTCGTTCCACGAGCAGCTAGATGATGGCGTTAAAGGTCGCGTACGCGCTGAAAGCTTTGCTGACCATTATAGTCAGCCGCGTATGTTCTATCGTAGCCAGACGCCAACTGAGCAAGCACATATTGCTTCTGCTTATGCGTTTGAACTCGGCAAAGTAGATACGCCGCATGTGCGTACACGCATGCTTAGCCATTTAGTCAATATCGATGAAGATTTGGCAAATCGCGTGGCAACAGCGCTAGGTATGAAATTGCCGCAAGCAGCAGAGCCAGCAGCACCGGTTCAAGATCTGCCAACCTCCGAGCCATTACAAACGATTGGTCGAACGCCAAAGAGTTTAAAAGCACGAATGATTGGTATTTTAGTCGCTGAAGGCTCTAAGCATAGTGAGATTAAGAAGTTCGAAGAGGCGGCTATGGCAGAGGGTGCGCGCGTTAAGATTGTAGCACCAAATAAAGAAGTCACTTTAGATGATGGCACTATCATACAAGCCGATGAGCGTGTCGCTGGTGGTCCGTCAGTCATGTTTGATGCCGTGGTGAGTATCATCATGCCTGACCAAGCGAAGAAGCTGGCGAAAGACAGCGCAACGTTAGATTGGTTCAATGATGCTTATGTGCACTGTAAAGCGATTGCTTATTGCGGTGCGACCGATGAGTTTATCTTAAGCAAACTACCCGTTGAAAAAGATGCGTTTGTGACGCCACTCGCTGAGCTTGATAGCTTTATTGAAAATGCCAAATCACGTTTGTGGGAGCGTGAGCCAAAGGTACGCGACTTGGCTTAACTGTTCGTTTATTTTAATAACTAGCTTTTTTAATAATAGAAAACTCAGCCGCTGCGCTGGGTTTTTTATTGGGTAACGTTTTAAATATCCTATCAATACGTTATCAGCGATTTATCTCTAGTCATAAGCGTTCACTCAAAGACATTTATTTTAGGATAAGGGGCGTTATACTAAAGGATAAGTTTTTATCGTATTAGCAATAAAGTGAATAAATAATTCGTTAATGAATCATAGGAATGACAAGAAAAGCGGTCAAGGAAGATAAATGAGTTTATGTCAAATCGTACGTTTGGATGGCTATATTCAAAGTAGCTATCTGGCGGTTTATCCAGATAAGTTAATGCTATTGGACGGCGGTTGTCGCCCTGATGTGGCGCTGGTGTTGGGTTATATTAAAGATACGCTAAAGCGTCCTATTACTGATTTAAAAGTAGTGGTCGTTACTCATATGCATCCAGATCATGCCGGCGGCGCGCATAAGCTTAGAAAAGCCACTGGTTGCTTGATTGTCTCGGCTGCTAGAGAAACGCAGTGGTATAGCGGTATCGGCGGGCAAGTCATGCATTTGATTGATTTGGGTTTAGCTCACTATGTGGCCAAGCGACAAAGACGTCCTTTTAAAAGGCTATGGTATCCTGCGCATCTACAGCCTGATTTGACGGTCAGTGATGGCGATACCATACTGCATTTCGATGATTGGCAGGTGTTTGAAACGCCAGGACATACAGATCGTGATTTATCCTTATTTCATCTGCCAAGTCGTGAGGTCTATACCGCCGATTTAATCATCAAGCTGCGCCATAAGTTTGTCGCGCCATTTCCTATTTATGATCCCAAAGTTTATATCCAGTCGCTACAAAAGGTAAAAGACTTACAACCATCGAACGTCATGATGGCGCATGGTTGTGAGTTGGGTATCGATGCCACTACTTTTGACAGTCTAATTGCGCAAGCGCCTAAGCATCGGCGCACCATTAAAGATACCATTAAATATAAATTGCTTTGGCGCCAAGATGATGGCTTTAGCCTCCGTAAGCGTAAACGTTGAAAGCAAAAAACGTTTACGCTATAAACTAAAGTTTCACCAAAATAAAAAGCGCATAAAAAAAAGCCCAATCATTAAATGACTGGGCTTTTCTAAATATGGTGGGCCGACCGCGACTCGAACGCGGGACCAATTGATTAAAAGTCAACTGCTCTACCAACTGAGCTATCGGCCCTGAAGAGTGTATAAAAAAGCACTGCTTTTTTAGCTCTGCAAGATAAATTTCCTTAAAGGGAAATTTATTAAAACTAGACATCAAAAACAATGTCTTTAAACTTATTACGCTACTACCGGATAGGGTAGCATACATGATAAGCATAATACTAAATATGGTGGGCCGACCGCGACTCGAACGCGGGACCAATTGATTAAAAGTCAACTGCTCTACCAACTGAGCTATCGGCCCTGAAGAGTGTATAAAAAAGCACTGCTTTTTTAGCTCTGCAAGATAAATTTCCTTAAAGGGAAATTTATTAAAACCAGACATCTACAAAATGTCTTAAGCTTAATTTCTTTATTTATGGATTAACCAATAACAAAAGAGGCAATAAGCTTGTTTACCCGTTTAGATTATTTGTATCTCTAAACGTGAGAGCACATTATATATATAATTATGACAATTACAACCCCGAATGTTAAAAAAAGTGCAAATCTGTGTAAATTAATCCTATTTTTTTAAATTTAAGCGTTAATTGACTTTTAGAGACCTTAGGATTTTATAATAATTACGTTTTGAGAGCCATTTTCACCCTCGTTTTTTAACGCTACCCGTTAACTTTAATCATAAAATTATTCTAATCTCTAGATAGTGCTTCTACGGGATCTAATTTGGCAGCGTTACGAGCGGGCAAAAAGCCGAAAACAACCCCAATCAGCGTCGAGCAAATAAAGGCGGCAATAATAGATGTTGGTGAATAAATGACTTGGAAGCTGTCACCACCAACACGATTGATGATTTCACCGATGGCAAACGCCAGCCCAATCCCCAATAGTCCGCCTAAAATACAGACCAAAACGGCTTCAATGAGAAACTGCTGCATGATATCGCTTTGACGCGCTCCAACGGCCATACGTACGCCAATCTCATTGGTGCGTTCGGTCACTGATACCAGCATGATGTTCATGACGCCAATACCGCCGACGATTAGCGAGATAATAGCGATAGAAGATATCAGCAAGGTCATTGTTGCGGTGGTCGCTTCAATGGTTTGGCGAATCGAGTCTGAGTTACGGATGCGAAAATCATCAGTGCCATGCCGACCTATCATAAGCTCAGAGATAGCAGCTTCAGCGGCGGCGGAGGAGATATTGTTATCAATCAGCGCGACAAAGCTTTCAATATAAGCGCTGCCTATCAGCCGCGACATCATGGTAGTGTAGGGCATATAGAGCGTAGGCGAATCAACGCTACGACGAAAGCCGCCATCGTTTGGCTCTAAGACGCCAATAACGCGCCCAGGAACGCTGCCTATGAGTAAGACTTCGCCAATCGGATTGGCATTGTCGGGGAAAAAGGTTTTATTGGCATTATCATCGATAATAATATCTTGGGTACGGCGTAAGATACTTTGTTCATCGAAACCTTGACCTAGAGCTAGTTTTTCACCGCTGACGTCAAGATAGTCTTTACCAACGCCGCTGATACTGGCGGCTTCTTGGATATTACGATAGCGGACGTTCATATTGCTATTGAGCTGCGGGCTGACACTGACCACATAAGGTTGGTCAGCGACCGCTTGGGCATCTTGCGGGGTTAGATTGTCATCGTTGTACTGCCGCCTAGGGTCGCCGTAGGGGTAGCCATCGGTGACGGTGATGGTATTGGTACCTAAAGAGCTGATATTGGACAATATCTGCTCTTGTGAACCTTTACCGAGACCGACGACTGATACCACCGACGCAATACCAATGATAATTCCTAACATCGTCAATAAGGTGCGCATTTTATGGGCGCGCATGGCCAGCAAGGACATTTTAAACGCTTCAAATAAGCGGTCGATAAAGCTGCTAAAGGCGCTTTTACGGTGCTTATCTATGACAGCCGCTGGCTGTGGTTCTGCATGTTGATAATCGTCATTTTTATAATCAGCGATGATATAACCATCTTTGATTTCGATAACACGCTCAGCTTGGGCGGCAAGGCTAGGGTCGTGGGTGACCATGATGATGGTATGACCTTGGGCATTTAAATCTTTGAGGATTTGGACGACATCTTCGCCCGATTTACTATCAAGCGCACCCGTTGGCTCATCGGCTAAGATGATATCGCCGCCATTCATCAGCGCCCTTGCGATAGAGACACGCTGCTGCTGTCCGCCAGATAGTTGGCTTGGGCGATTATTGACCTTGTCGCCGAGTCCTAAGTCTGACAATAGCTTTTCGGCACGCTCGTTGCGAACTTGTCCATCCATCCCTGCATAGACTGCGGGTACCGAAACATTGTCGCGGGCGTTGATATCACCCAATAAATGATAGCGCTGGAAAATAAAACCAAAGTGCTCACGGCGTAGTTTTGCCAGCTCATCGGCATCTAGACGGCTGACCGATTGGCCAAATATTTTATAATCACCCGCCGTTGCTTGATCTAAACAGCCCAAGATATTCATCAAGGTGGATTTGCCTGAGCCCGATTGGCCAATGATAGCGACCATCTCACCTTGATTGATGGTCAAATTGATATCATGTAAGACGCGAATGGTTTGCTCGCCAGCTGGAAACTCTCTAATCAAGCCTTTGACTTCCATCAAAGGCTGATCAGTGGCATTAAGAATCGGGTCTTGATTACTCATTTGCTATCCTGCTTATCTCAAATCTTAAGTCATTATCAAAGCCAAAGCTGATGTACTGCTGGCGACGATTTATTTAAATATTCTTAGCAAACTTTAAATACTAAAAAGGTCGACCGCCTCTGCTACCTTTACCGCCTTTGCCTTTATCAGCACCTTCCTCGCTTAATATGACTTCATCACCTTCTTTTATACCGCTTAATATTTCCGCATTAACCCGGTTATTGATACCGACTTTGACCACTTGCTCAACGACTTCACCATCGGCTTTAAGGACACGTACCATCGCCATGGTTGCACCAGAGTCATTATCTGGGCGAGAGTTATTATCACCACTTGCGGCAGTATTAGCAGTAGCTGCGCTTTTTTTAGCATTACCAGACTTGCGAGATTTACCGGCAGCCTGCAAGGCTGCAGAGGGTATAAGTAGCGCGTTTTTTGCTTGATTGATGACGATATAGACTTGCGCAGTCATATCAATACGAAAGCGGCGCTCGGTATTAGGGACTTCAATATAACCGACATAGTAGATGGCGGCATCGGTCGAGCTGGTATCGCTGATTTTCTCAGGAGCTGGTTCGATGGCTTTGAGGGTCGCGTCGTATTTTTGGTCGGGATTGCCGATGATATTAAAATAAACGGGTAAGCCTGCTTTGACATTAATGACGTCAGCTTCAGAGATTTGCGCATTGATACGCACGGTGGATAAATCCGCTAAGGTAACGATGGTTGGCGCAGTCTGATTGGCGTTGACCGTAGTCCCTTGCTCAGTGGTCACCGATACTACCGTCCCTGACATCGGCGCACGGATGGTGGTATAGCTTAAATCTTCCTGCGCAGTGCTAACGTTGGTTTGAGATTTACGTAATGCTGCCTGTTGGCTGTTGATATTGGCCTCAGTTGTTGCAATCGCTGCTTTTGCAGTATCGATAGCAGCGCGCGCATTGGCGACTGATGCTTGTGCGGTGGCAACTTTGGTCGCTTGCGTATCGTAATCTTGCTGTGATATGGCATCGATAGCCAGTAAGCCTTGCAAGCGTGAGAAGTCTGCTTGTGCTTGCTTTAATTCAGCTTGACGGCTGGCAAGATCCGCTTGCGCGCTTTTTAGACTTGCTTGACGACTTAGCGACTCGGCACGGGCGCTTTGTAACGCCGCTTCACTTTGCTCGAGGCTCGCTTGCTCATTACTTAAATTATTCTTTTGTGTCACCTGATCAATCTGCGCAATTAAATCGCCTTTTTTGACTTCATCGCCGACGTCGACAAACAGCCGCGTCACTTCACCAGATACCTGCGCACCCACATCGACGGTATTTAACGCCTTTACTTTACCCGATGCCATGACGTTATTTTCGATATCGCCAATCTCAGCGGTCGCCGTTATATAGTTGGGTGTGGTGTCTTTTGGTTTAAAGGTTTTGTAGGCTAAAGCCCCTAAAGCTACGATGACAAGGGCAATGACGCCCCATTTAATAGCAGACTTTTTGCTCATTTTGCGCATGACAACAATCCAATCACAGTTAAATCAAGTGTAACTATAGTAGAGGCTTGGCGATCAAAAGGGAATGGCAATTAGTTTGCGAAACGTTAAGAGGAAGAATTGTAGCGGTAATAATTATTAAATTTTAAACAAAAAGATAACCCTATACAGAGGGTTAAATAAGAAAAAATGATGAGTTGTTTAATAATAAATGCTTTAGATGATGACGCGGGACAGGAAGACGTTTTTTTGCTTGCTTGCCTGATAGTCTAATGGGCTTTAAACAGACGTTGCCCTGATAGCTCAAGCGCTGCTTGTAATAATAACTCCCACGCTGGTTGGCGCACCAAACCCTTAATCGCTTGGTCACATTTATAAAGCAGGGCAGGCCAAGTGGCCGTTTTTGCTTTTGAGTGGCGGCGGCAAGCTTGCTGGTATAAGCTTTGCTTACTACGCCAAATGCCAAGGGCTTGCGGATCTTGTCCGTCCATTAGTTGCATGATTTGCCGCATATCTTTACTAATCGCCCATAAAACCAAAGTGGTTGGTTCATCGGTGGCTTTAAGTTGAAAGATGATTTTAGCAACTTGGGCGCTATTGCCAGCAAGCATGGCATCGGATAAATCGAACACGCTAAACTGCGCGTCGCTGACCAATGCCGCTTGCAAGTCATTAATATCTAATGCCACATTTATCATAGACGCGTTAGAGGGGTTTGTAGTATTAGCATTATAGTTGGTGCTGCTATCAACCTCTGCCATCAATTGCGGCGCAAATAAATACGATAGCCGCCACAAGGTTTGATAGGCACTGAGCAGATGATGCTCGGTATGTGACATCAGTAACTGCCAAGCTTCTTGCGACAATGTTAAGCCAAACTGCTGGGCTTGTATCTGCAATAACTGCTGACGCTGCTGCTCATTATATAAATTGCAGTCGATAATATGACCATATTGCGCAAACGGTACAAACCATTTACTGGTCTGCGCGCGTTTGTCTTGCTTTGGTGTGAGCCATAACAAGCTATGGCTATGCGCCCCTGTCTGCGCATCGATGGCAAAACGTTCAAGCTCAGTAATAACGGCTTTATCAGGTTTATGGTTGCCTGTTACGATAAGCGCGCTTGCATCGTCGAATAAAGACTGACTGCCAAGCTCTGACAACACTTCTTGCCAGCTCTTTACCGATACCAGCTCGATACGTTTAATGGCATAGTTCTGTGCGCGCCAATGCGGACGCAGCGCATCGATCAGCCATTGACTGAGTAACGGCTCGTCACCGTGCGCCAGCCACAAGCCCGCTACTGCAACGGATGGTTGTAGTAGTTTTGGATAAGCTTGTATAAAAGTATCTTGCATAGAGAGAATGACACAAGGTTATGAATAGATGAGTAAAGCTGCCTTTATTGAAAAATGCTTTAAACAAAAAAGCGTTTAAATCAAAGCGTCTAAATATAGGCAGTTTTAATAAGGATGTTTTTAAAAATTAATTTTAAAAATAAAAAACTAACATTAAGATTTTGGTACTATCACGGCAGTAGATACTGAGCCTTTACCATTTTGCATAGCTGACTTGGCACTGTTGGGCGCAACTTTAGGTAGAGCAATTGCCACATATTGATCGGTAATTCGGCGCGCTAAACTATCGTAAAGCCAATCACGAATTTGATCGCCCTGCTGATCATCGGTACTTACCGATGCTTCGTTATACTGATAGCTACGCTCAACTTGGATAGGGTTGGTTAGTGTCACAGGTTTGCCATTCTCGATGCTTTGATAGCTAACATCAGCTGACATCACCAAGCGTATCTCTGTTAAGACGCCAACTAGCTCATAACGCTTAAAGCGGACATTGTTCACGGTGATTGCCGCGATAGGTTCAGCGCTCGCTTTTTGGTTATTGTTAGCCACATCTGCTAAGGTCATATTATCAATAACCTCGACCCCTAACGCTTTTAAGCGACTGACGAGGGGCAGTTTTAATGGAAATGAGGTGCGATTGTCTTCGATAATTACCGCGGTCTTGTTGACGTCAAACAACATCGGCGCATCATAGCCGCGTAGCTGAAAGCCGCAACCGCTGAGGCTCAAACCTGCGCCCAATACCGCAAACATTGGCAAAGCTGTCAGTAGCATCGTTGCCAGTTTTTGTGCGCTTGATTTATAAGTCATGGTGCTTTGTCCGTTTAATTTTGCTAGTTGTGTCTGCAAAGCTCGGTGCTGATACGA
The DNA here is from genome assembly GCF_001652315.1 of Psychrobacter sp. SHUES1. NCBI lineage: Bacteria > Pseudomonadati > Pseudomonadota > Gammaproteobacteria > Moraxellales > Moraxellaceae > Psychrobacter > Psychrobacter sp. SHUES1. The sequence goes on from NZ_LXWA01000082.1 coordinate 10,183, forward strand.
CATAAACGCTATCCTTATTTTGATAAGAAGACCCAAGAAAGAGAGTTTGAAAACGCCATGATTGAAGTCATAGCGTTTAAAAACCCAACCCTTAAAAGGCCTAGCCTGCCACCACGATATTAACCAGTTTATTCGGTACGACGATTTCTTTTTTGATCTCGCCTGTAAGGAATTTTGCCACGCCTTCAAGCGCTTTTGCTTGCGCTTTTAGCTGCTCAGGATCGCTGTTAGGGGCGACATCCATTTTACCGCGCATTTTACCGTTCACCTGCACTACCATGGTAATCATATCTTGCACGAGAGCGCTTGTATCGACTTCTGGATAGCTTAGGGTGACGGTATCCATGCCCAATTGCTCAAGCAAATGCTCACCAATATGCGGCGCGTATACCGATAGGATAATCAATAAATCAATCAAGGCTTCATGCTGTACTTGTAGGTCTTGCTCACTGTTTGCTTTAAAGTTAGCAAGCTCGTTAGCAAGCTCCATTAGGCTAGAAACAGGCGTATTGAGTGCTAAACGTTTACCCAAGTCACTGTCAATCTTGCCAATCGTTTCATGGGTTTTACGGCGTAGGGCTTTGGCTTCTTTGCTTAAGTTATCGGTATTTAATGCTTCACTATTAAGCTGCTCAAGGCTTAAATTGGCATCAGCAAGCGCTTGCATGTGCTCGGTCGCAATGCGCCAAACTTTTTTAACAAAGTTATAAGGGCCTTTTAGCGCGTCGTCTGACCATTCAAGGGTCTGGTCGGCAGGCGCAGTAAATAGCGTATATAAACGAACGGTATCCGCGCCATATTTATCAATGGTAATTTGTGGATCGACACCGTTGTTTTTTGACTTCGACATTTTTTCGATTTTACCAATGGTCACCGGTTGACCGTCAGATTTCAAAGTCGCTTTAATCGGCTGACCACGCTCGTTATAGTCGATATCGATGTCTTCGGTGAAGTAATAAGTGGTACTGCCATCGGCGTTGACGCGGTAGAAAGTACCAGCAAGTACCATACCTTGGGTCATCAAATTTGCAAATGGCTCATCGCCTGATACCAAGTTTTCATCGCGCATGAGCTTATGGAAGAATCGCGCATAAAGCAAATGCATAACCGCATGCTCGACACCGCCGATATATTGGTCAACTGGCAACCATTTATTGGCAGCAGATTTGTTGACCATGTTGTTTGTATCGTGCGGACTGGCAAAGCGCGCATAGTACCAGCTTGATTCGACAAAGGTGTCAAAGGTATCGGTTTCGCGCTCAGCAGGATTGCCACATTTAGGACAAGTGGTATTGACAAATTCTGGGATATTTTTTAGTGGATTACCACGACCGTCGGGGACGACGTCCGTTGGTAGCACCACTGGCAAATCTTGCTCTTCAACCGGCACCGTACCGCAATGCTCACAGTTGACCATGGGGATAGGGCAGCCCCAATAGCGCTGGCGAGAAACACCCCAATCGCGCAGACGGTATTGGATTTTTTTCTTGGCAAGCTGTTGTGGCTCAAGCTTCGCTAGCATAGCTTCAAACGCTTGCTTGAAGTCCATGCCGTCAAATTCGCCTGAATTGACTAAGGTATTGCGCTCGGTATAAGCGCGGTTACTTTGCGTATTATTGGCTTTGGCATCGGCTTCTACTTGATCTAAAAAGCCAGCAGGAATGTCAATCACTTGTTTAATAGGCAAATTGTATTTAGTCGCAAACTCGTAATCGCGCTCGTCATGGGCAGGAACCGCCATTACCGCACCTGAGCCATAGCTCATCAGTACATAGTTGGCAACCCATACTGGTACTTCTTCGCCAGTTAAGGGATGAGTCACCGTCAGCCCGGTATCCATACCGATTTTTTCCGCTTTGGCCAAATCAGCTTCGGCAACTGAGCCTTTTTTACACAGCGCATTAAACTGGGCAATCGCCTCATCTTGTTCAGCAGCATATTGTGCCAATGGATGCTCGGCTGCGACCGCGACATAAGTCACGCCCATCAAGGTATCTGGACGCGTCGTGAACACATCTAAGGTATTGGTTTCGCCTGCCAGCTCATAAGGGAAATGGACTTCCATACCGGCACTACGGCCAATCCAGTTACGCTGCATGGTGAGCACTTCAGATGGCCAGTGGCCTTCTAACTGGTCTAAATCATCAAGCAGCTCATCGGCATAATCGGTGATGTTGAAGTAATACATCGGGATATCGCGCTTTTCGACTGGTGCGCCACTACGCCAGCCTTTACCGTCAATGACTTGCTCATTGGCTAACACGGTATTGTCGACTGGATCCCAGTTGACGGTGGCAAGTTTTTTATAAACCAAGCCTTTTTTATATAATTGCAAAAATAACCACTGCTCCCACTGGTAATACTCAGGGCTACAAGTGGCAAATTCGCGTGACCAATCAATAGACAAGCCAAGCAATTTAAGCTGCGCGCGCATGCTATCAATATTGGCAAATGTCCATTTGGCAGGCGGCGTTTGATTGGCAATCGCCGCGTTTTCTGCTGGCAGACCAAAACCATCCCAACCCATTGGCTGCATGACCTCATAGCCTTTTAGGCGATAATAACGGCTTAGCACATCAGAGATGGTATAGTTACGCACGTGACCCATATGCAGCTTACCGCTTGGGTAAGGGAACATCGACAGCATATAGCGACTTGGCTTGTCACTTGGCTCATTACTGACTTCAAAACGCTTGTCAGTTGCCCATTTGGCTTGCTGCGCGGCTTCAATAAGTTGCGGCTGATACTGGGCGTTATCGATAGAAGTATTATTGGTATGGGTAGTATTAGCAGTTTCTGCTGTCACGGCGTTGCTCATAGTTGGCTCGGAATAGGTTATTACAGATAAATTGGGTAAAATTTTACAATGCCATAGCATAGCGTAATTTGGCAAAAATTGCGACGATATGATAGAGCGTTTGCTCACCGTAAAGGCGATAAATCTGCAAAGTGAATACGCTTATGACTGTTTTCGTCGTCATAAACCACATGCTGATGTCAGTTAGGTATAATAACCAAAATAATGATCATTGATTTGGAGTTTTTATGACCATCACTATTTACGGCATCAAATCTTGTAGCACCATGAAAAAGGCTTTTACTAAGCTTGATGAGCTAGGCGTTAGCTATGACTTTCACGATTATAAAAAGCAAGGCATTGATAAAGAAAGTGTTCAACGCTGGATAGAAAGTTTAGGCATTGACAAAGTATTGAATAAACGCGGCACGACTTGGCGCAAGCTGACCGACGAGCAAAAGCAAGCGGCCGATAGCGATGTGGATAACGCCATTGATTTGCTGATAGAAAATACCAGTATGATTAAACGTCCGGGTGGTGTTCTAAAAAGTATGCCGGCATCAGACGTAATCATAATTGATGTAAAAGAACACCATATCAAACACTTTGAAGTGATTATCGAGCTTCTTAGAGAAACAACAGGTCTTTCGAACGGCTCGTCGCAATCGGTGTCTAAGGCGACAGTTATTA
>NZ_LXWA01000083.1:0-12687 GCF_001652315.1 Psychrobacter sp. SHUES1
TAACCTATGCAGGCACTTAGTTCAGTCGATTGAAGACAGTTTAAATAATCGACCAAGAAAGGTGCTAGGGTTTAGAACACCGCTTGAGGTAAAATCTAGCTTCGGGTGCGTTGCACTTCAATGTTGAATCTAAGTTTTAAAAAAAATAAGGAGTTAAAAAGCTTCAAATCAAAGCAAAAATGATAAAAAATCTGGGCTGACTATTTTATAGGTTTATATGGGTGCGTGAAATAGAGATTTTAAGGGTTAAAGCAATATAAGGTTTTTCTTTAGTTTCAAATAGATAGTCTTACCAAACTAAGGAATAAAGTAAGTTATAATAATATTAAGAAAAATTAATTTTTATACATATTTTAGCAGCAGCAACCATCGTCACCGTCAATAAAGTCGCCGCTTTAACAAGAAACACCCACAATTTTATCCTATTTATAATTATATTTATTATTTATCGCCTAATAAGGTTGACAGCCCAGAACTACTTGGCTAAAATGTGCCCCACATAACGCAAACAAGATAAGCAATCGCACCTACCAAAGGCTTTGTAAAACTTGTTTAATTAACCGTTATCACAACTTATTCTCCAATAGCTCAGTTGGTAGAGCAACGGACTGTTAATCCGTGTGTCCCTGGTTCGAGCCCAGGTTGGAGAGCCATATTCTAAAAGACCTTCATCAACTATTTGATGGAGGTTTTTTTTATGGTCGCTATTTAATCCTTAATAGCTTACCTTATTCACCAATACAATATTCATACGGCGACGGTGTTCTTTTAGCGATTTTTATTGTATGGTAAGAAGAGCTGTGACCAAGTTCGTTTTTGTCTGAGTGTTTTATTCCTACTCACTAAAAGTAATGGTTTATTATGATACCTGTTCGTATAAAAAATAAATTCTCTGATCATCCACAAAAAATCACGCGTCCGATCAGTATTCGCTTGTCTGAAGAAATGATTAGGTTATTAGAGTCTACCTCAGCAGAGCTGGGCTTTAAACGTATCCAAGGCTTGATTCGTCTATACATTCGTCAAGGGCTGGATCGCGACCATCAAGATTATACCTTGGCGCATGATGAAGTGTTTATTGAAAGCCTACGTAAGCGCGGGGTCAGCCAACGTATCATTGATGAGGCGATTGTGGTCACGCATAATAATACCACCACTCACCCGCTGTCTGAGCTGCAAGATAAAGAGTAGCACTTGGCTTATCATACATACAAAAAAAAGACTAAGTTTGCTTAACGGCGCTTGGTCTTTTTTTTGCTATTTAATTTGAACTTGCTACATAAAACATGCCCTTCTTAATACGCTTAATAACATCGAATACCCATTAGCGATAAACAAACATACAAAATTATCATAAGCGCTATATTGGTATAAAAGTTATTAGTATCTATATGGGTTGAAAAGGAGGCATATGATGATTGGTTTATATAAACACGCAGGCCGTGCACGCTATATAAAAAAGGCCATGTTATTGGCATTTACTGTAGCGATGTTGCCAGTTATCAATGGCTGCACACAGCCGCCAGCAGATCCAAGCAGGCAGACCATACCAACCAACTCTGACCAATGGCAAAAGAAGCTTGGCGATACGTTTGAGCGGTTGCCTGAGGCTGACAGACAGCTCTTGAGCCGTTATATGCTACGTATGAAGCTCAGCGGCGCGTATGAGTCCGGAGCGATGCCACGTATCACCATCAAGCAAGCCCTTATCCAGCAGCGTGAATATGAGCGCTTGCATCCAAACAATCCTACTGGCAAAAAAAGCCCGATTGTCACCAGTCCGCAAGTGCACACTGCCAAAGCACAAAATTACCCTGTCGCTTTACTCCCCGTCAAAACCAGCGATAGCGATAGTCTAAACCAAGTAAAACTACAGTTTATGCTGTCAAACCACGGTAAGGTAGCGATTAAAAGCTTTAAGGGTAAGCTCACCATGCAAGAGGCCAATTTGACCAAAAGCAAAAGTTTTAATGTACCGTTGACCCAGTTCCAGCCACCAATCGAACCTGAACAGTCTGGCAAAATCATCATCGAAAGCAGTATTGAAGATATCAATGTCATGCGCGCGATTAAAAATCATACGGGCATACATATTGAGATTAGCGAAGGCAAACTGGTATTAATGGATGGGCAAGAAGTAGAGTTTGAGCAAACGCTAGCGAAATAATAGAGAGTTCATATAGTCCATTCAAAACAAAATCGACAGGGGTATTCGGGTTTAAAATAAACCAACTACAGAGTGCCCGCTAAGTTACTAAAAACCGCATTTATGCAAACATAAAAAAGCCCCAATCAATAACTGATTGGGGCTTTTTCGAATTTGGCGGAGACGGAGAGATTCGAACTCTCGAAGGGCTATGAACCCTTGCCGGTTTTCAAGACCGGTGCATTCAACCGCTCTGCCACGTCTCCATTGGTGCATCATTATATAGATATCATCGTATAATGCAAGCGCTTCATATTAAAAAAATGAAATTAATTTACAGCCAGTTTTAAATCAATGACTTAGCGTGTGCCAAAACTTTTTGCCCAGTGCTTTTTTTAAAACATTTACTGCAAACCAGGTTATTTACTTAAAGCGAGGTGCAAGCACATATCAAGCAGCCTGTTGGCATAGCCCCATTCATTGTCGTACCAGGCAAACACTTTATATTGATCGCCCACTTGCATCAATTGCTGCCCATCGATAATCAGCGATTCTGGCTGATGGATAAAGTCACTGGAAACGAGCGGTTCATCAGTATACGCCATGATATTTATCAAATCACCAAGGCTAGCAGCTCTTAACTTTTCTCGTATCGCATCGACGCTGACATCCGGCGTATCAAAAACAAACGTCACATCAATCGCCGCCACATCAATGGTCGGTACGCGAATAGAGTGACCGTTTATTTTGCCTACCATCGCAGGCAATACCCGTTCTGTCGCAGCAATACTACTTGAGGTGGTCGGAATAATATTATAACCAGAGGCGCGTGCGCGTCTTGGGTCGCGGTGCGCTTGATCGAGCACTGTCTGATCCGCCGTTACAGCATGAATCTCGGTCATCATTGCAGACCTAACGCCGAATGCCTTATCAAGGGTAGCAATCAGCGGTACCAAGGCCTGCGTGGTACAAGAAACGCTCGAGATAATCGGTAGCTTGCGTGTGAGCTCAGCGGTATTGACGCCCATGACAATACAAGCATCGACATTGTCAAAGGGCGCAGCACCAATAATGACTTGCTGTGCACCCGCTGCTATATGTAGCTGTGCTTGCTCATAAGAGCGAAAATGCCCCGTACACTCTAATACCACATCGATACCAAGCGTTTGCCATGGCAGGTTTTTTGGGTCAGCTTCTGAGAGCATTTTGATGCAATAAGTCAGGTTGTTCTTAGTCAAACACAGCTGAATATTGTTATTATCGTCTAAAACCTCCGCACTGACGCCAAGGCGACTTAAGCGACCATGAGTACTATCGAATTTTAACAAATGCAATAAAATATCAGCCGATGCCAAATCATTAATCGCCACCACATGAATAGCGCGTCCCAACACCTCAAAGCGCTCTAACAAGGCACGCAGTACATTACGTCCAATACGGCCAAAGCCATTAATCGCAATCCTCAAGGGCTGCGTATGCTCGCCTGTCGCATGCGTAAGCGCCACTCTAGGTTCGGCGTTCAATTGGTAAGTTGCGCTAGAAAAATCAGGTATAACGTCAGACATAAAAGGGTATCGCTATAAAGAGATATAAAAAGAGTGGCGCGCTACAGTGAATATTATCAGCATAATGCCAGTCTATCTTTAGAGACTTTTTCTCACTGATTGGATGCTACGGCGTAATAAAAATTAATGCCAAACGAATGGTGTTGTAATCAATCGCTTGTTTTAGATGCTCAAAAATTGGACGCAGCTTAACACTGCCATCATCGTTAAAGTCGTTTGGATTATTGGCGACCTTAATGGCCACATAAGCGTTGCCAACCGCCGTCATCACTTCATCGTCTGGGCGCAGATGATCACACGCCAAACTTGGATCTTGCGATTTTAATTCTGCAATATGGCGCATAATGGTCGATTGCGACAGCTGCCGCGCCTGCGAAATCTCGGCAATCGATAAGCTCTCTTCTAATAAAATTCGCGTCGCCAGCAAGGTGCTGTCCGATTTATCAGAAACTTGATTACCAAGTTTCTGTTTTTTATCTATCTGCGCTTGCTGTTGCTCGCGGCGTTTTTTCTGCAAATTGGCATACGCTTTAATCACTGACTTACTAAGCGTGCCGCCTGATTTTAGAATAAATTTCTCATGCGCCTGCCTCATACTTTCTTCATCAAGCATGGCATAATTGGCATCCGCTTCCTCTGACAGTGCCAAAAAGCGTTTATCGGCGCCGCGTGCCAGCGGGTCAAGCTGCAAGCTCATGTCATTCATACCGAGCAATTGCAAACCTGCCAGCGACTTTAAGCGTGACAATGCCACATAACCTTGCCCAAGCTCAAAAGTGCGCGATAAATCAATCTCGGCCGCCTCAAGGGTCATGCCTTGCGATTTATGAATAGTAATGGCCCAAGCCAAACACAGCGGCACTTGTAAGTAGCTTGCCAGCACGTCGCCGGTTTCGTCTTCGATGATCCATTCTTCAGGCTCAGCGATGACTTCACGACCTGAGTTTAGTCGAACTACAGGCATTTTTTGCGTGGTTGGTTTTTCATCTTTTGGTTTTTTCTTACTTTCTTTATCTTTTTTGGCTTTGTTTTTCGTATTCTTAGCAATAGCATCTTGCGCAGTATCTTCAATCAAATCATCGCTCGTATCTTTACTATCGTCAATTTTTACCGCAGCAAAACCAATCAGCTCACCCATCGTGCCGTTAGAGACACCAAGCTCGCTGTTGTTTTTGATAAACATCACCTTAGCACCGACCTTTAATACCAAATCGTCTTGAGTGCGTACCGTTTTTTTGAGGGTCTCAACCAGTTTGCTATCACCTGTCGCGGTGGCCTCAAACCGCATGGTTTCGCCTTCAAGCGCTGCCAGTTCTTTATCATTGATTTTATTGACGTTGAGGTTGTGGGTATAGAGACGGGTGCGATTGATATCGACGTTTTGATCAAAGGTAGCTTCCAATGCCGCAATCGCCTCAAAAGTGACTTCTTGTCTGCGAATCTGATTGAGAATATCATCCAAATCGAGACCACCATTAGCGGCCTCACTGACTTGCCGATGCTGCTCGGATAAATAACAAATATGGAACTTAGCATCGAGCCAGGCCTCAGACATAAAAGCAAACTTTTCTCGGTTACTCTCACCCTTACTTCCAATCGGTGGTAACTGAAAAAAGTCCCCTGCAACCACCACTTGTATACCACCAAATGCAGCATCGTTTTTTCGCACATGCTTGAGCACTTGGTTGACTAGGTTAAGCTGCTTGGCATGCAGCATGGAAATCTCATCGATGATCAATACCGCCGTGTCTTTTAATCTGTCTGCTAAAAACTGCTTACGCGATAAATTGGTCAAATCACGATCAGACAACTCGTCTTTGATGCCTATACCCGACCAACTATGGATAGTCGTGCCGTTCATGTGTGTCGCCGCGATACCCGTACTAGCAGTCACAGCAACTGGCACACGGCGCGCGCGTAAGTAATTGATGTACTGGTTGAGAGTATAAGTTTTACCTGAACCTGCTGAGCCAGTCAAAAACACATTTTGACCTGTTTTTAAGATATCAAGAGCAGAAGATTGACGCATATATCCAAACCAACCAATAACATAAGAAAAAGGAAACTACCGTCGTAGCATCATAATGGTAGCAATTATAACAGCTGTACCAAGTTTTCGAACCAATTTAAGCAGATACTTATGCATAACCTAAATTTATGAAACAACCTGATTTGCTTTACTAAAAGTAACTATCCTTATACGCCAATCTCAACTTATCGTAGGCTTTTGATTTTTATAGAATTTAAAATTCTAATTGTTTTAACTGAAATTTTAAAAACTAAGTAAACCAATACCTTAGAAAAATAAGTTGAGAGTGGGGTATCTTTATGTATAAAAGTTCAGTAGGATAGACTGACAACCTGATCAGGAAGATCCAGCAAAACCGTGCAAGTGACTTTATAGATATGACCTCAAAAGATCATATATCAAAGGCTTGAACGTTTATTTGCTTTATAAATTAATACAACAAGGAGTCGTTAATGCTACACGCCTATCCCAATACAGAAAACAGCCCCGTCCAATTCCGCGAAAAATATGACAACTTTATCAATGGTGAGTGGGTCGCACCAGCCGATGGAGAATACTTTGACAACACCAGCCCCATTGACGGTAAAGTCATCTGCCAAGTCGCCCGTTCAAAAGAAGCGGATATTGAAAAAGCCTTAGACGCTGCTCATGCTGCCAAAGACGCTTGGGGCAAAACCAGTGTCGCTGAACGTGCCAATCTACTGCTCAAAATTGCAGATAAGATGGAAGCCAATTTAGAAGCCATCGCCATTGCCGAAACGTATGAAAACGGCAAGCCTGTACGTGAAACCCTAGCAGCAGACATTCCATTAGCTGTCGATCACTTTCGCTATTTTGCCAGTGCCATTCGTGCACAAGAAGGCGGCATCAGTCAAATTGATGATGACACGGTTGCTTATCACTTCCATGAGCCACTTGGTGTCGTCGGCCAAATTATCCCATGGAACTTTCCGATCCTCATGGCAGTATGGAAGCTAGCCCCTGCGCTTGCTGCTGGTAACTGTATAGTACTCAAGCCTGCAGAGCAAACGCCTGCCTCTATCCTATTTATGCTAGAGACGATCGGGATTGCTGATATCTTACCAAAAGGTGTCCTCAACGTGGTCAACGGTTTCGGAGTTGAAGCTGGTAAGCCGCTTGCCTCCAATCCACGTATCAATAAAGTTGCCTTTACTGGTGAGACGACTACTGGTCGCCTAATCATGCAGTACGCCAGTGAAAACATCATTCCAGTTACCCTAGAGCTGGGTGGTAAGAGTCCAAATATCTTCTTTGCTGATGTCATGGACGAAGACGATGATTTCTTGGATAAAGCCGTTGAAGGTTTGGTCATGTTTGCCTTAAACCAAGGTGAGGTTTGTACCTGTCCGTCGCGTGCGCTGGTACATGAGAGTATTTATGATGAATTTATCAAACGCTGTGTCGAGCGTGTTGAAGCCATCAAAATGGGCAATCCACTAGACACTGACACCATGATTGGTGCACAAGCCAGCTCAGACCAGTTAGAAAAAATCTTATCTTATCTGGATATCGGTAAAAAAGAAGGCGCAAAAGTCTTGGTTGGCGGCGAGCAAGCCAAACACGATGGCGAGCTTGGCGACGGTTATTATGTGAAACCGACCATCTTTGAAGGCACCAATGATATGCGCGTGTTCCAAGAAGAAATCTTTGGACCAGTACTTGCCGTCACGAAATTTAAAGACGACGAAGAGGCCATGAGCATTGCCAATGATACCTTATATGGTCTTGGTGCTGGAGTCTGGACACGCAGTGTACACAAAGCCTATCGCTTCGGACGTGGCATCCAAGCAGGTCGCGTGTGGACCAACTGCTACCACATCTATCCTTCGCATTCTGCATTTGGTGGCTACAAGCAATCGGGTATCGGCCGCGAAAACCATCTAATGATGCTTGATCATTATCAGCAAACCAAAAACATGCTGGTATCGTATAGTCCAAAAGCGATGGGGTTCTTTTAAACACTATTTGCTAAAGCACCTTACAAGGAAGCGTAAGGTGCAAACTCGATGCTTACTAAGCATCTACATGTAAAATAATTGGCAGTTTAAAAGACTAAGTCGAGCATTAGTGACTGCTAGTAATAAGGAGAAAGTAACATGGCTAATAAAATGAAAGCTGCGGTTCTGCATGAGTTCAACCAACCTCTGCAGATTGAAGAAGTTGATATCCCTACCCCAGGTCCTGGTCAAATTGTAGTAAAAATGCAGGCATCAGGTGTCTGTCATACCGACCTGCACGCTGTCGAAGGCGATTGGCCAGTCAAACCAAGCCCCCCGTTTATCCCTGGTCATGAAGGTGTCGGCCTGATCACTGCTGTGGGTGAAGGTGTTAAGCATGTTAAAGAAGGCGACCGTGTCGGTGTGCCTTGGCTCTACTCTGCCTGTGGTCACTGTACGCACTGTCTAGGTGGCTGGGAAACCCTGTGCCTAAGTCAAGAGAACTCTGGTTATTCAGTGAATGGTAGCTTTGCAGAATACGTATTGGCAGATGCTGACTATGTTGGCATTATTCCTGAGAGCGTTGACTCTGTTGAGATTGCACCAGTTCTATGTGCGGGTGTGACGGTATATAAAGGTCTGAAAATGACAGACACCAAACCAGGTGATTGGGTCGTCATTTCAGGTATCGGTGGACTTGGTCACATGGCGGTACAGTACGCCATTGCCATGGGACTGAACGTTGCTGCCGTCGATATTGACGATGAAAAGCTCGATTTTGCCAAAAAACTGGGGGCAAAAGTCACCGTCAATGCCAAAAACACCGATCCTGGTGAGTATCTGCAAGAAGAGATCGGCGGTGCTCATGGTGTGCTAGTGACAGCCGTCTCCTCTAAGGCCTTTGATCAAGCGCTGACCATGCTGCGCCGCGGTGGTACTTTGGTCTGTAATGGTCTACCAACAGGCGACTTCCCTGTTTCTATCTTTGATACGGTACTAAATGGTATTACCATTCGTGGCTCAATCGTTGGTACACGTCTAGACCTACAAGAGTCGCTAGATATGGCAGCGGAAGGTAAAGTAAAAGCGACCGTTGCCGCTGAGCCGCTTGAGAATATCAATGATATTCTTGATCGTATGCGTGATGGCAAGATTGAGGGACGTATCGTGATTGACTACGCTATGTAGACATTGCAACTGTCTCAGTGATTGGTACGTTTAGTCACAAAACATCACTTAATCACTAACGCTAGGTCGTATCGTTTTCAGCCACATGCTATGAATGATGTGAGTGAAGATGATACGACCTTTTATATTTTACCGATTAGTTTGGGTAAAATATAAAAATAAGGAGCACGTTATGAAACTTGAAGCGACAGAAGCCTGCGTTGCGTTAATTGAGCTATTAAAGTCCAAACACGGTGACCTGATGTTCCATCAATCTGGCGGCTGCTGCGATGGCAGCTCACCGATGTGTTATCCGCTGGGTGAGTTCAAAGTTGGTGGTCAAGACGTACTCGTCGGTGAGCTTGCTGGTTGTCCATTTTATATGGGTAAAGCCCAGTATAAACTCTGGCAACATACTGATTTAACTATCGATGTAGTCGATGGTCGTGGTGCGAGTTTTTCACTGGAAATACCTGAAGGCAAACGCTTTATTGTGCGCTCTGAAATATGCGCCATTGAAGATTGAATGAATGCCTAGCGTCAGTATTCTGTTAGGTCTATACTAATCAATGACCTATATACTGGAAAGCTAGCTCTCCAGTTTGATTGGCATGGAAGCTATAAGGAATATAAAAATGGAATTTGACGCAAAATTTGATTACGTCATCGTTGGTGGCGGTTCTGCAGGTTGTGTGCTCGCTAGCCGGCTGACAGAAAACCCCGACATCAGTGTTTGCTTGTTAGAGTACGGCGATGAGGGCAAAGATCTTGCTATTCGCGTCCCTGCAGGGCTCATCCTTCTCGTCCCTGGCAAACCGCTAAAATCAAACAATTGGTGCTTTCATACTACGCCGCAAACCCACCTCAATAACCGCCGCGGCTTCCAACCTCGTGGGCAGTGTTTGGGTGGCTCATCAGCCATTAATGCGATGATTTATACTCGCGGCAGCGCGCTTGATTATCAGCGCTGGGTTGAGCAAGGCTGCGAAGGTTGGGGATTTGATGATGTCCTGCCCTACTTCATCAAGTCAGAAAACAATGTTCACGGTAGCGATGCGCTGCATAGTGATAGCGGGCCACTGCACGTCAGTGATTTACTCAGTCCTCGTGAAGTCTCAAAAGCGTTTGTAGAGGCAGGGATAGCCAATGGACTTGAGCATAACCAAGACTTCAATGGCAAAAAACTTGATGGTGTTGATCTGTATCAAGTGACGCACTTTCATGGAGAGAAACAAGGTCAACGCTGCTCTGCCGCTGCCGCTTATCTACATCCAGTACAAAACCGGCCAAATCTGACGGTCATTACCCATGCGCAAGCCAACCGCGTCATTATTGAAGACAATCAAGCAGTCGGCGTTGTCTATGAAAAAGATGGGGTTAAACAAACCGTTATGGCGCGTCATGAAGTCATATTATCAGGAGGCACCTTTGGCTCACCCAAAGTTCTCATGTTATCGGGCATAGGTCCTGCTGAACACTTGCAGTCACACGGTATAGATGTCGTGGTAGATGCGCCTGAAATCGGTGGCAACCTACAGGATCATTTGGATGTGGTATTTGATTACGAGGTAAACACCACGGATGTCATCGGTATCGGCATGATTGGTGGCAAAAACTTCTTTAAAGCGCTTTCACAATGGCGAAAAGATGGCACTGGCATGCTATCGACCAATTATGCTGAAGCGGGTGCTTTCTTTAGCGTCGGCGAGGATCCTCAAAAATGGCCAAATACCCAACTACACTTTTCATCTCACGAGTGGTGAATCATGGTCGTGAGCTCAAACGCGGCTACGCCATCTCTTGTCACAGCTGCTATCTGCGCCCCGAAAGTCGCGGCACTGTCAGACTCAACTCCGCTGACCCTTCTGACGCAGTGCTGATTGACCCAAACTACCTATCTCACCCTAAAGACGTAGAATACATGGTGGCTGGTGCAGAGCGTACCCGAACGATCATGCAAGAAGCCCCAATCGCAAAATACATCACCGAAGACTACCCTGCTCCGTATATTGAAAAAGATGGCATGCTTGGTTATATTCGTAATAGATCAGATACCATCTATCACCCTGTTGGTACTTGTCGCATGGGCTCAGATGATCGCTCGGTCGTAGATCTGGAGTTAAAAGTGCGCGGTGTAAGCGGACTGCATGTCATCGATGCCTCAGTCATGCCAACCTTAATCAGCGGCAATACCAATGCACCTACTATAATGATCGCCGAAAAAATGGCTGACTTCATTAAAGCAAAACATCATCACGCTGAGCAAATCGTATCATAGAAAAAATAAGTAAAATATTTTACGGCAAGCGCTTTTATCTCATAACTTTTCTATTGAAAATAGCACTTACATTCAAAAATACAGATATTAAAACGGGACATTTTCTATCAAATTAAATATATTGATACCTTGCGTTACAACTGCGTAAGGTAGTATATTTAAACCGCTTATTTATATCGCTATTTATCGCAGCCCACAATTTGAGTTAAAAACACCTGACTTATTTTCGTTTTGCATAGGTGCTGTATAGAATTGAGGAAGCATTGAAAAAAATAAGCAACGCCTTACTCTACTGTTTACCACAACAAAGAAATAAGGCATCACTTATGACTCGCACCAAGCTCAACGATGAACTTTGGCACAAGCTATTTATTATATTGCGACAAATTAACGTATATAACCCCAGTTCGGGATAAGCCACATTGTAACTCATTGATACTATTTACAATGTTGCTACCTGTCCCTGCTGAGGCATATTTTTGATGGTGGGTTTATAGGGAAACCAGCAATAAGCAATCAAACCTGACAGCAAGTTTGTAATAAAACCCGTGACACTACGATGGCGTGAGTGTTCGATTTGGCACAAGTTTTTAAGCTCTCCAAACACCGTTTCAACCAAAGAGCGATGATTGAGTAGTGCCTCATCCATCGGCTTGAGTAATTGGGGTTTCATATTACGCCGAAGTTTAGTGATCAGCGTGGTATCACTATGTTTTGTGAGCCACTCGTTTAGGGCTTTACTGATGTATCCTCTATCACCAAACACCTTGCCAAACACAGACGTTGCCATATCCTTAACAGGCACTCTGTCATCGGTATTACCCGCAGTGACTTTAACAGATACAAGCTCGCCCTTATGATTGATAATGGCGTGCAGCTTAAAGCCGTAAAACTAGCCCATACTACCTTTATCTCTTTGCGCCATACTCTCAAAGACTTTATGACGGTAGATACGCTTGTTATGACAAACTGCTATCTTGGTTGAATCAATATAGCTGATACCTGTACAGTCGCCCATCATGCTTTGCAAGTAGGCACATAGTGGCATGATACTGCGCGGCATAAGCTCTATAAATCGCGAGTAGCTCGGCAGATTTGGAAACTCCCGTTTCATCATGCCAAGCATGTGATGGTAGTAAAACGCCTTAAACTGTCGATACCGCCGTTGATGAAACAGTACCAAGATGGTCATAATCTCTGCTACACTTATCTGGCATGCTCTTAGCCGTTGACGGCCCGTTGCGATTAAATGAGCGTCAAACTCAGGTTTGAATTGCTGATAAAAGTCGTCAATATGGCAGTATAGTTCGGTTAGGTTGTCCATGTAAGAAGTCCTTTTTGCTTAAGTGGTCTTGGTAAACTTACTTTAGCAACTTTGGACTTCTTTTTTTATCTTTTTTTTGAGCCCTTATCCCGAACTGGGGTTATATAACAAGCCCAATCTAAGACGTACCGTTGAAGGCATGCTGTACCGCATAAGAGTAGGCTGTCCATGGCGAGACTTACCTTCTTATTTCGGTCATTGGTCTCGCATATATCATCAA
>NZ_LXWA01000084.1:0-12603 GCF_001652315.1 Psychrobacter sp. SHUES1
GAGCAGCGTAAGTTGCGGTTTATTAAAGACTTTTTAGGGTCAAAGTCACTCAAATAGCATGAATTATGTCCATTAGCGACTACCTTCTACTTTTTAGCATGAATTTTGTCCATTACACCGCAAATCCTAATTAAACCACTCCAACAAATCAGCCATCAGCTAGGAAGTCGTGGTTGGACATCATTTGCCTCGCAAGCAGCATCTATCCTAGCAGATATAGAACGTGACTTAATTGCCCAAACTGGAGTGGTAGAAGAGCAATCACAACAGCAGTGGCAAATTGAGCAGCGTCTCCAAGAATTACACAATGCTATCTACAATACCGAACAAGTTATCTTAAGTAAAATAGGAAGCGCGGCTTCTTTTATACCTGCGGCTGACGTCATTACTCATGATGACATGGATAGCGTGCAAGTAGAAAGTAGCCAAAAAATTAAGACAGACGATAAGGAGCTGCGCGAGCTGCGTATTGCTGTTGAAGACGTTAAGCAAGGCTTTAGTGATTATATTCAGCGCCAAGACCTAGCACTATTACCAGACGCTGCAGATTTTTCTAACATTGGCGAAGCTTTTGACAGTATGAGCCTGTCATCTATCCGCCAGGCAACCGATAACATAGCAGATATATTCGAGCAATTAACCACCCATGATATTGCCGTACTGAGCTGGGATGTCACCGAAGCCTTAGCCGAAGGTTTAACCTCTATCGAATTGCTGCTCGACTATCTTGCGCAGCAGGTCTTTGATCAACCCTTATTGAGCAAAGCTCATGAATATATCGACAAGGCGGCGACACTACTTAGTGGCTATATAGCTGCGCCTGAAACCGTTAATGATACCTTTTTAACGCAAAAGCAAGCGACAAATGATGTACTGCGCTACGATGATAGTGGCGAGATTGCGCCTATTACTGTTGCTAATGAAGACATTGATTTAACCGATAACACAAACCATAGCGATAAAAAAGAAAGTGCCGCTTTATTAAATGCTCGCAGTGAGCTTAAGCACGATAACTTTGATGTTGATGAAGATATTCGTGAGATCTTTATTGAAGAGGTGGAAGAGGTCGTCGCTGATTTAGAGGATTTCTTACCCATTTGGCAGCAAGATGCGCAAGATTTAACGCCATTAACTGAAGTGCGCAGAGGCTTTCATACCTTGAAAGGGTCAGGGCGTATGGTTGGCGCTTTTAGTATCAGTGAGATGGCCTGGTCTATTGAAAACCTACTCAACCGTCTGTTGGACAAAACCCTACCAGTGACCGATGAGGTCGTGGCACTTGTGACAGAAACCACTAAGCATCTACCAGCGATGTTGGCTGATTTTGCAGCACAGAACCCACCAAGTTTTGATCCTGCCATTACTATTTTGCAAAGCAATAACTTAATAAGCCAGCAACCTATCAATACAGGCTTAGAAGTGCTTGATGATAATTTCTCTACAAGTGAGGTTGAAAAAAATAATGCGGTACTAGATGAGGGTACGCAATCGACAGATGAGAGATTCTTAAATATCGAACAAGTTGATACTCTAGACATAAATGACTCTGTTAGTAACTTTGACGAAGTTTTTGAAGTAGAAACAGACTTTTCAGCCTCATTAACGGATTTAGAGATACCAGACGTATTAACCCCATTTATGACAGCGGCGCAGTCGCTACCGACAGATGCTAACGATGCTGATCCTGATATCAAAGAGATATTTATAGAAGAGGCCAATGAAGTTCTAGAAGAAATTGTGCCCTTATATGAGCATTGGCAGCTTACTCCTGATAACTTAAGCCAGTTAACTGATATTCGTCGCGGTTTCCATACTTTAAAAGGCTCGGGTCGTATGGTTGGTGCTAATTATAGCGCTGAGCTAGCCTGGTCGATAGAAAATATGCTCAACCGTATTTTGGATAATACAATTGTAGCGTCTGCAGACATACAGCAGCTTATCGGTGATGTGTTAGGCGCTTATCCAACGCTATTAATTACCTTTGAAAATGACAGTCAAGATTATCCTGCACTTGTACCGTTATGGGTGGCTTGTGCTCAGGCTTTTAGTAAGCAGTTGGGTGATGAATTCAGCTACCGCGCGCTACATAAACAACTATTTTATGGTTCTGAGCAGCAGCAGGACATAAGCACAGCGCAATATTCTGATGTTAAAAATACAGATCAAGAACTTGTTGATGACACTGCTTATGACATTGCCGAAAGTAACAGTAGCATTGATAGTACGCTGCAAACCATTCATTCGGTAAATGAAAAAATGGCCGAAGCGCCCATCGTTTTGACGCCTCAAAGTGAAGAAGAGCAAATCTTTTTCGATATTTTTGTTGAAGAGGCCGAAGAGCTGTTAGAAAGCGTTAAAGATTTTGTTCTTGATCACCAAGACGAGCCTTATGCCGCCGTAAGTGATGAGATTGTTCGCGCTTTTCATACGCTAAGAGCAGCGTCTGGCGCTAGTACTTTGACGGCAATCAGTGAGGTTGGCACGACGATAGAGCAAAGTTTGGAGCTTTTGCAGAAACAAGACACGCCAATGAATGCTCAGCATGTAAAAGCGCTTGCCCAGTCTGTGACGCTGATTGAAGGCTACCTAGCTAATTATAAACGCGATGTGCAGGAGCGAGAAGTTTCGTCAGAAGAGGCGCAAAGTCAGCAAGATATTGCTTCTTTACAAGCCATGCTTGGTGAGCAGTACGCCGTTAGCGATGACGAAGACTCAGCCGATGGTAAACCAACGATAAGTCAATTGTTAGATGACGATATCAATGAGCTACTAGATGCAGAATGGCAGTTAGAAGCCGTCTTTAATAATGCAGAGCAAGAACAGATTCAAAGTTATATCGCAAGGCAAATCTCACAAATAAAACATCTAGCCAGTAAAGCACAAGAGGTACCAAAATTTGCCTTGATTCTTAGCGAATTGGAAAATGCTTATACTTATTTAAGCCATCATCCTGAAAAATCCCGTGATACTGATATCCAGGCCGCTTTACTTGCAGGTCATTGTCAGCTAGTCGGTTTATTTGATGCTTTAGCGGGTAGCACCTCGTTGAAAATTAATCAGCAGGTAGTTGAGCAGCTAAAAGATATTGCTCAAAGTGACGATAGCAATATCAATGTAGAAGCAGGTACTGCAGGGCATACTGATGTTGATAAAGAGGCTGAGGAAGAGGGTAAAGGCACAATGCAAAGTGTTGCTGCGCCTGAGTTTGCGCTTGAAACCATCGTTACCGATATTGAGCTATTAGAAATCTTCTTAGAAGAAGCGCAGGAGCTTGATGATGCGCTCAATGATAGCTTTAGTAAATGGCGTGCTGATATCAGCAATATCAATACCTTAAAGGTTTTACAGCGCCACCTGCATACCATCAAAGGTGGTGCGCGTATGGCAGGCATACGCAGTATTGGCGATTTGACCCATGAGGCGGAGAGCATTTACGAGGCATTCGTTGAAGCAAGACGTACGCCAACGACGCAATGGCTTGAAATTATGCAAGTCGTGCAAGATACGTTGTCATTGCAAGTGGCGCATATTGTCCGCTATCAGCAATCATTTTTTACACCTGAGCTGATTGAGCAGCTGCAGCAGTTTGAAAAAGCAGCAGCGTTACCAAAAGACGTCGAACTTATTGTACCAATGCCGCAACACCAGGCTGCTGCTGAACCGCAAATCAGCGCCAATGAATATACCCATCGTATCGATAAAACGGCAGACTTCTTAAGTTTAGATAGAATTATAAAACAATCTTGGGCGAACGGCTTACCTGACCCAGATATTTTAGAGGTGTTTTTAGAAGAAACAGAGGCGCTGACCAACCGTAATGAATGTCTGCAAGCATTCTTAAGTGATGCCGGTGATACCGTTGCATTGCAAGCCCTACAGCGCGACTTACACACCTTAAAAGGTGGTGCGCGTATGGTAACCGCAAGTGGTATCGCTGACCTTGCCCATGAGATGGAATCCGTTTATACCGACTTTATTGATCGTCGCCGACCTGCTACCAAAAAAGTCTTGGAGCTACTGGTAGCCTGTCACGATTGGCTGGCAGCTGCGGTATTTATTCTCTCGCAACAGGTGAACCCACCAACGCCAGACTTATTAATTGAGGCGCTGCAGCAATTTAGTAAAAACCCCGATAGCTTAAAACACATACCAAAAGAGTCTTTGCAACCGCAGCGTGATGCTATTTTATTGGCGAAAGAAAAGCAAGACTCCACCTATATTCAAAAAGATATCAGTGAGATGCCGCCGATGGTGGCTGATACGACTGAGCAAGAACAGAACGCCAGTAGCAACGAGATGATTCGTATCTCAGGTGGTCTGATTGAGCATATGATTAATCTATCAGGTGAATCAGCGATCAACCGTGCGCGTATCGACATGGGTATGAGTAGCTTGACCACTAGTATTGAAGAGATGGGAACGACGGTACAACGTCTAGCGGATCAGTTGCGCCGGATGGAGATTGAGCTTGAAGCGCAGATTTTATCGCAGATTGATGATGAGTTGGTCAATCATGAAGGCTTTGACCCTCTAGAGATGGACCAATATTCTTCGTTAAACCAGTTATCAAAATCTTTAACCGAGTCGGCCTCGGATTTGGTTGATATTAATCATACCTTACTTGAAAAGATGCGTGACAGCGAAAGTCTATTGCTACAATTATCGCGGACACAAACTGAGCTACAAGACGGCTTGATGAATTCGAGAATGGTACCCTTTACCCGCCTAACGCCAAGGCTAGAGCGTATCGTGCGCCAAACGGCCAATGAGCTAAACAAGTCGGTTGATTTAAAGATTATCAATGCTGATGACGAAATGGATAGAACCATTTTGGAGCGCATTACCTCACCGCTTGAGCATATGTTACGTAACGCCGTCGATCACGGAATTGAAACGGTTGCAACGCGCTTAGAAGCGGGTAAAGAACGTAATGGACAAATTACTTTAGAAGTCCTGCGTGAAGGTAGTGAAATCATTATCCAGTTAACTGATGATGGACGCGGCATTGATGTAGAAGCAGTACGCAATAAAGCCATTTCTCAAGGTTTAATTGACGCCGAAGACAGCAGTTTAAGCGACCTTGATATTATGCAGTATATCTTTAACGCCGGCTTAAGTACCAGTAAGCAAGTGACGCAAATATCAGGTCGCGGTGTCGGTATGGACGTGGTGATTAGTGAGATTCGTCAACTAGGTGGGGCGGTATCGGTAGTATCAGAGCTTGGTAAAGGCTCTCGCTTTACCATGCGGGTGCCGCTCACGGTTGCGGTGTCTGATGCGTTGGTGGTTCGCGCCGCAGACCGCTATTATGCGATACCGTTAGCGCAGATTGAGCGCGTCGTACGTATCAGTCCAGAAAGAATTTATGACTATTATCAATCGGGCGCCGCTACGCTTAACTTTGAAGATAACGATTATCGCGTGCGTTATTTGAATGAAATTTTATCAGGTAATAAGCTCAATGAGTTGGTCGTCAACACTAATACCAGTGTGCCACTGATTATTATCAAAAACCGTAGTGGCCAAAACATGGCGCTACAGGTTGATCAAATCGCAGGGTCACGTATTGAGGTCGTGGTAAAACCTTTAGGGCAGCAGTTCTCAAATCTATCGGGTATCTCAGCGGCAACCATCATGGGTGATGGCTCGGTCATGCTTATTTTGGATCTGATTGCACTGATGCGAAATGCCGCTTTAGGCAGAGAAGTCGCAAAATCTGCTATCAGTGTTCGTAGCAGTACAGAATCTAAAACCACCATTTTAGTTGTCGATGACTCAGTCACGGTACGGAAAGTGACCTCACGTTTCTTAGAGCGTCAAGGTTTCAATGTAATACTTGCCAAAGATGGTATCGATGCGCTTGAGATTTTACAAGAAACCACACCAGACTTGATGTTACTTGATATTGAAATGCCGCGTATGGACGGCTTTGAAGTCGCGTCGCAAGTACGTCATAACCGACGTTTGCAACAGCTGCCTATTATTATGATTACCTCACGTACCGGCGAAAAGCATCGCGAGCGCGCTTTTGAGATTGGGGTCAATGACTACATGGGCAAACCTTTCCAAGAAAACCAGCTTCTTAATAAAATCCAAGGTCTATTGGGTATAGAGGCTAGCTTAGTCAATGAAGGATAATGTACCTGCCTTAATACTAAGGGATAAGCATAAAAACGATATCAGGGTACTGGTGGTGGCAGAAGACCACCATCAGCGCATGGCTTTTTCTGATACCGTGCGTAGTTGTGGTTTGCAGCTGGTTGACTGCGTATCAAGGACGCAATTACAAAATAGGTTGAGCCGCTATACAGCGCCGATTGATATTTGGCTCATAGATGGTGATTACGATGAGCATATGGCAGTAGCGACTACTACCGCTCAACCTGCTACCATTCTAGTCGGATTTAGCCAGGCGCCGTATCTTAATGAAGCTGAGCATTATGCCAAATGGCAGCGCAAACTCAAGCGTAAGCTTGCACAAATGCTGGCGTTGCCGTTATTAAGTAAGGCAATAGATAGCCCTGCTTATAAGAATAAGGCTTATCAAAATGAGACTAACGATTGGCATTATGTGGTATTTTTAGGTGCTTCGATGGGCGGGCCTAGTGCGGTCAAAGAATTTTTAGATCATTTGTCACCAGCCTTGCCTGTGAGTATTTTACTGGCTCATCATTTTAACCAAGCGATGATAGGTACGCTACCACGCATACTCAATCGCCATAATGACTGGCGCTGTCAGCTGATTACCTCATCACAGCGTTTGCGCGGCGGGCAATGCCTTATTGTACCCATTGATAAACAAATTGTTTGCGATTCAACTGGTCGTATTATCTTAATAGATCAAGCGTGGGAGGGCGATTATAAGCCCGCTATCGGTCAAATCCTGAAAAATACCAGTGATGTTTATGGCAGTGAGCTTATCAATATTATTTTCTCTGGGATGGGAAATGATGGTTCGCAGTATTTGGACTTAATCCAAGACAATGACAGTCAATTGTGGGCGCAAGACCCAATCTCAAGCGCTTGTCCAAGTCAGCCGCAAGCTATTATTGATTCAGGTTATTGTCAGTTTGTTGGCAGTCCCAAAGCCTTAGCAGAAAAACTTACCCATTATATTGCTGAAAGGGCGATGCCCGCCTCTTCAGAGTCATTTATTGTGAGCGACATATGAAACAGATTCTAAAGCACTCATTTGAAGCCGTGAGCTTATTGACCACCAACAATGGTATGCTCGACGTAACGATTGTTCCAGCAGCCGAACAACCGGATTGGCTTATCCCTAGTAGTTTGATTTTAAGTGTCGATGAGTATAGTGAACATACATGGACGTATGAGTGGCAACAACAAGAATTCGCTGTGTTCCATCTACTACCGCGCCATCAAACGCCAGAAAAGATGATTGTCTTAGAAGGCAATACCACCGCGCATCGTATCGCGCTACAGACAGCAGGCGAGCTCCGCCAACTACAGGCGCGTATCTCCGACGTCAAAGATATCGACTTGCCTGAGCACTTTATCAAAACCGACAGCAAAACTGATACCGTTCAGCAGCGCGTCCAAGAAGATGTTGTGCTATCCTACCTTTTCCAAGCGGTGATGATTGATGATACGGTTTACATGGTGCCAGATTTGGATAAAATCGCCCATCAATTGGTTGACTTAGATAGCTAATTTGCTCATGGTTACGCTTTTTATCATGGACTCTAGTGTTAGCTTTAAAAAAAGTTATTAGCCTTGAGCTGGCACAAATAGTTATTATGTTTATTTGCCCGTTACCAGCTAGTAGGTTTTTAACACTGTCATTTGATCCGTATCAGCCAGCGCCTATAAGTATCGATGAATAGGAAGCGATAAAATATACTATGAATAATATCCATTCAAATCTGACAAAGTGGTCGGTTGCTAGTCGAATCTTTCATTGGGTTAGCGCCATATTATTACTGATCACTTGGATCATGATACTGTTATATGACAATCTTGATAGTAAGGTCTATATCGGATTACACAAGGCATTTGGGGTCAGTTTGTTGTTTTGGATGATTGCCCGCGTGATCAGCCGTATTTTTACTAAAGCACCGCCAGCGTTGGCAATGCCAAAATGGCAAATGCTGCTTGCACAATTATCCCACTTTGCTTTATATGCGTTATTAATTGCGATGCCTATGGCAGGACTACTGATGTCGGTATATGGCGGCCGAGCAGTTGACGTCTTTGGTTTATTTCAAATCCCTGTCTTTGTCACCCCCGATAGAGGGTTGGCACGGCTTTTTAATGACTGGCATACCGATGTTTTGTGGCCGATGATAATTGTTTTTACTTTGATGCATATTGGCGCCGCGCTATATCATCAATTTATCAAAAAAGACAATATTATGGCGCGTATAAAATAACGACTTAAAAATGGGAAGAGCGCGTATAAAAAAGCCCTAAGTCTAATACTTAGGGCTTTTTTCGTACCAGTATTTATATAATCAAACGCTATACTATAAAGTTATGTCATTTACTTTTTATGTTCAGGTAAACTGATATTCATCTCGAGCACATCGAGGCTATCTTCAGAGCGATGGTTGATATTAACATCATCAATCTGCACACCGTTGACGTACTTATTAACCACTTCTAGTATTTCACGTTTCATTTTTTCGATACGGTCAGTGGTCAGGCGATTATTCAAGCGATTTTCACTTGCAACAATAACTTTTAAGCGCTCAGTTGCCATATTAGCACTGCCAGCACTGCTGCTGTCATCCGTACCAAATAGGCTACTCCAAAATCCTTTTTTCTTACTCATCATTAACCCCCAAACCAGCGCTGTAGTAGACTCTTTTTCTTCACATCAATATGACGTAATGGACGCTCTTCTCCTAAGAAACGGGCGACGATATCGTCATAACATTGACCAGCCACTGAATCGGTATAATGAATCACAGGCTCGCCATGGTTAGACGCTTCCAGCACTGAATGGCTCTCAGGAACCACACCAAGTAACGGCACTTTTAAAATATCGTTAGAGATGGTATCGATATCCATCATCTCATTTGCGGCAGCACGGTCGGCGTTGTAGCGGGTGATGATTAAATGCTCGCGTACCGTGCCCTGATTTTCAATCACTTTTTTGGTTTGGCTTTGCAAGATACCAATGATACGGTCCGAGTCACGTACCGAAGAGATTTCAGGGTTGGTGACGATGATGGCTTCATCTGCATGATACATCGCCAGCTGCGCACCGCGCTCAATACCAGCAGGCGAGTCGCAGATAATATAGTCAAACTGCTTTGACAACTCATCCATGACTTCTGTAACGCCGTCGTCTGTCAACGCATCTTTATCACGCGTTTGACTGGCAGGCAGGATATATAAATTTTCTAGTTGCTTGTCTTTTACCAGCGCTTGTGACAGGCGGGCATTGCCATTGATAACATCGACAAAGTCATAAACAATTCGATTTTCGCAGCCCATAATCAAGTCTAGATTACGTAAGCCTACATCAAAATCGATAACAACTGTCTTATAGCCACGTAATGCTAAACCGGCGGCAAAAGAAGCGCTGGTCGTGGTTTTGCCCACACCGCCTTTACCCGAAGTGATTACAACAATCTTCGCCACAATGGCACACTCCTATGAATTGATGGGATATTTATTAGTTAAAACATTTTAGATGAAACAGTATAGATGTAAAGTAGCACAATTGCTCGGCGTTTACCTAGCGGAGATGTGCTATCTGCGAGCATAAGCCTAGCATAAATATACAAAAACTTATAGCCAGTGCGTATTTAAGCACAAAAGCTGCCTACAGATAATGGTTATATCAGCTAAATAGGGAGCCAAAGCGCCCTCTATTATCTGCGCTCAATATTCGCGCCTATAGTCTAGCGTAAATAGTGGCAGAGCTAACAATCCATCATAGCGCAGTTTTGTTAAGTAAACTTACTATAATATTAATTATGCTATTTAGACGTCAATTTATCATTTATCATCAAATATATTCAAACTGATAATGATGAAATGACACCTTTGAGTCGTCTAAAGAGCAAATAAGACCTAAGCGTTATCCATAACCGTAAAGACTAAACCCTGACCTTCTAAATAACGCACTTCAACCGATTTATCAATCACGTGCTCGGGTAGGTTATCACGTAAGCAATACGTGCCAGCAACTGAGACCAGAGAGGGATTAAAGACTTGGCAAAAAATACGCGCATCTTTATCACCCGTTGCGCCTGCGACCAAACGACCTTGGGCGCGACCATAAACGTGCAGGTTATTGTCAGTAATCGCTTCAGCGCCGCTATTGACACTATTGGTTAAAATCAAATCGCCACCGACATGGTTGAGGCTTTGTCCCGAGCGCAGCATTTGATCATAAATCAAGCTGGTAATATGCTCGGCACTGATAAGCGTCTCTGCCGTCAAGGTGGTTTCAGTCGTTGCATTTACCTCGGTAGTGGCAGCAGCTTGGCTATTTACAGCTGAGCCAGCATTATCGGTAGTAGAGCTGACAGAATCGTTCGCAGGTGACGTTTGTGCGCTATCCTTAGAAGCCGCTACTTGACTTAACTGTGTAGTGGCTTTTTTACTGGGCAAAATACGCTCGATACGCTTGCCGTCCGCTGGAAATATCGCTAAGCGTAGCTGACGTGCTTGCTCATCAAGCAAACCTGTGACCACGCCGATAGGCTGCAAACCCCATGACCAAAGCAGCTCTACTAATGCCGCTAAATCCTGCTCGACTTCACTGTCAATCAATACAGGGATATTGCTATTTTTATTACTCAGTGTACTTTCAAGTTGGCTGGCAATCGCCGCAAAGTCATCGGTGCTAAACTGCAGCCGTGAAAAGGTCAGCATTTTGCCATAAAATGCCAAAGCTGGCGTGTCAGGTGAGTCAAGCGCCTGCTGATTGTTGTCTGAAATCGTCATAATATACATCCTCAAAAATGGTCGTGTTGCGGTGTTCAATGTGCCGTTTTTGCCTCGGCATATAGCATCAAAGTCTAATTATTAAAAGTGCGGCTTTCAAAAATATGCATATCAAAAGTATGATTGTCAAAAAAACTGGTTCTCATTCAAAACACTACAAATTAAGCATGTCTTGATGCTTCCATTGCTGCACTTTTATTTGGGCTTCAAATTCGTCTAAACCATCGGCGATGATGCTTGAGATTAACGTATCAAGGGCGCTGTTGTCGGTATCGATTTGAGCAACGCCGCTGGCGATAGCAACCATTAACGCGTCAATACGTTCGGCGTCAAGCAGGCGCTCATTCAGCGCATATACCACGTTTTCGCCGATATTATGCCCGACATGCTGTAGCTGCGACTCAATTAACGTTCCAGCAATGGGTATCATACGCAGATAGCGGCGTAGCTCAGGCGTATTGGCCAATCCCTCTTTGATGGCATTGCCCATTTCGGTGGCGACAATAGTGCCGCCGCCCGATGACTCGGTCAGTGCCTGAAGTTTTGGCGCCAGCTCTTTACGCAGTAGCGATAGTATCGCCGCTTCAATCTCATTGCGATTGCGGGCAATGGTAGATTCGATAAAGGATTTATGAGTGTTAGGATCGGTCAGCTGCTGGCGAAAAGTCTGAATGGTCGTTAAGATGACGCGGTCAGACAGCTCTTCTAACAGCAAATTAATATAAAAATTAATGCGATTAATCCACGGCTGTGGCAGTACTTGATAACCTAGCTGATATAAGCGGCGCCCGATAATCACGGCGCGAAATAAACGCAGCGCGCGCAACTGCGGAAAACAGCCTAACACTTCATACCAATGCACAAAAGGGAAAAAGAACCAGCGGTAATACACCTTTTCTTTAATAGCAACTGCCCAGCGCAATAGCAACTCGGCAATCAAGAATAGCGTAAAAAAACCGCCCGCTGTCCGTAACGAGTCATGAATATGGTTTTGATACCAGTTTAATGCCTCGCTCATACTCAACCACTGCGCGGCATTACTACTAAAATTACTCATCAAAATAGCGTCAGTACTGATTAAAAATAAATCAATACTGATGGCGATGAGCATCACGATATCATAGGTCAGCTTCAAGCGATTGGGCTGGGGACGATTCGGTCTTGGCGGCGGGCTGCTGGGTAGGTCTGAGGACTGAAGAGGCGCTGGTGTTATCGGCGCACGGGTAGAAGAGGCGGGCACAGTCATACCTTATTTAGTAGTAAATGGCATTGGTAGTGAGTAGTCTTTTGCCAATCACTACCAAATAAGCGGCAAGTTTTAATAGTTATTCACATTATCAATGAATCATGCCAAAAAACAAGCCATCAACCATTATAATTTGGTATTTTAGCCGTTATCTTTTTATATAAAAAACCCCACTCTCAACTTGAAATAAGCAATTCAAACTGAAGAGGCGGATTACCAAGTTTTTTGTTGAGTACAAAGCACAGATTGTGTGACAGGATTTTACGAATCAATCGATGAGACAAATGCCATAAATCTCTTGCTCTCACTCTTTGTATGTTAAATCGTTCTGATAGCTGACCAATGACTGTTTCAACGATACGGCGGGCTTTCATTAGCCGCCTTACCACAGGTTTGGGTCTATCCTCTTTCATGTTGGCTCTGAGTGGCGTTTGTAA
>NZ_LXWA01000085.1:0-12269 GCF_001652315.1 Psychrobacter sp. SHUES1
ATAACAAGCGTATCTACCGTCATAAAGTCTTTGAAAGAATGGCAACCCGAGGCAAAAGCAGCATGGGCTGGTTCTATGGCTTTAAGCTGCACGCCATTATCAATCATAAGGGCGAGCTTGTATCTGTTAAAGTCACTGCGGGTAATACCGATGACAGAGTGCCTGTTAAGGATATGGCAACGTCTGTGTTTGGCAAGGTGTTTGGTGATAGAGGATACATCAGTAACACACTAAACACGTGGCTCACAAAACACAGTGATACCACGTTGATAACCAAACTTCGGCGTAATATGAAACCGCAAGTACTCAAGCCGATGGATGAGGCGCTACTCAATCATCGCTCTTTGGTTGAAACGGTTTTTGGAGAGCTTAAAAGCTTGTGCCAAATTGAACACTCACGCCATCGTAGTGTCACGGGGTTTATCACAAACTTGCTGTCAGGTTTGATTGCTTATTGCTGGTTTCCCTATAAACCCACCATCAAAAACATGCCTCAGCAGGGGCAGGTAGCCACATTGTAAATAGTATCAATGAGTTACAATGTGGCTTATCCCGAACTGGGGTTATTTATTTAACCTTAACAATTAACTTTTGGCAAAAACGGGTAGAGGGTTAAAACTCACCTCAGGGCGTGGTAATTTTGCCACATCCTGCATACGCCAATCATTCTTTCCATCATAACTGACTTGCAAATAATACTTGCCTTTTACGTCATCCAAATCGACTTGCGCCGTGTACTTGTTACCTTCTTGATGTTTGAGTACCGCATCGCGGTCTTTTTTAATGTCGGTGGCGTGCGAAATAGACAACTCTAAAGAGTCAGGATAGGTTAAAGGCTCACCGTTCAATAATTTACCAGACTGCACGCTTTGCTCAGGATAATTGAGATAAAACACGACATCGCCATTATCGGCAAACTGCATCTTGCCATGTAAATCTAAATCATAGGTCAGCTTGTCGCGAGAGACGTCATGATATAGGGTTTTGCCATCCATATACCAATCGTCGCGTACCACGCTATCACGGATTTGATAAGAATAATAAACAAACCAAATGCAAGCGATTACTACAAAAGCTGGCATGCCAATGACAAAGATAACCACCATATAGTTTTTGTACCATGGTTGGCTGTCTTGATGCTTAAAGTTCGGTGCTGGACTAGACATAACATACCTATTAATCAGATACTCGTTTATAAAGTGCGGTTTGTCAGCTTATTATAAACGCTATCAAAAAATAAACTGACGGCTCAGAGCAGCCAGTTTAATGATAAATACTTCACCCGCAAGTCAGTGATGATTAGCCTTTGACCAAGCACCACTAATGAGCGGATGAATAGATAAAAGCAACTACATACTCAATAATTACTGCCCTTGAGTGGTAAAGATATTTTGTTTACTCACATTATATTTACCGTCTTCGCTGGCTACTGTTAAAGTAATCGGCGTTTGACCAAACTCAATCACCTCAGGGTCGCCATAGATACTGACTGGCATATCAAAGCTTTCGCCTGCTTCTAACGGCACATCGTTGAAGCGTACACCTAAACTCAAGCCTTTTTGTGGCTCAAGGCTTATTTTATAAGTGTGCGCACTTTGAGTTTTGTTGGTCAATTTAACGATATAGCTGTTTTCAATCATGCCTTGTTGGTTCAATGACGACAACTGATTACGATCACGGCGAATATCAATCTCTAACGGTACGCGGTCTGTCAATGCATAAACCACACCGCCACAAAGTACCGCAAGCAAGGTTAAATAAGCAAAAAAGCGCGGGCGCAATACACGGCTTGGCTCTTTTTCGACCAATTGCCGCTCTGTGGTATAACGAATCAAGCCACGTGGGTAGCCAACTTTATCCATTACATCGTTACAAGCATCGACACAGGCGGCACACTGGATACACGCAACCTGCAAACCATCACGAATATCGATACCCGTTGGGCATACTTGCACGCACATCGTACAGTCAATACAGTCGCCTAAATTCTCAGGATGGGTGCCTTTTTTACGGGCGCCGCGAGGTTCACCGCGCTCATAATCATAAGAAACAATCAAGGTATCTTTATCAAACATCACGCTTTGGAAGCGGCCGTACGGACAGATTTGGATACACATCTGCTCACGCATGTAGCCTGCATTGACGTAAGTTGAAAAAGCGAAAATAAATATCGATACCCATATCCACGTTGACCAGTCAGGGAAGGGGATAACACCCCCTAACACTTGCCAACTACCATATAGAGCTTCTGTCCCTGATACATAACTGACAAACGTCATCGCCGTAATCATCGAAAATACAAACCAGATAAAGTAGATTAAGAAACGTTTGAAGACTTTTTTAGCATTCATAGGTTCTTTATCAAACTTAATACGTTTATTGCGATCGCCAATCACTATTTTTTCAACGTATTGGAACATATGCGTCCAAATGGTTTGCGGACAGGCATAACCACACCAAACCCGTCCTGCATATACCGTCACCATAAATAGCGCAAAAGCCGCAATAAGCGCAAAGACCGCAAGAAAGTAAAAATCTTGGGTCAAAAAGGTCATACCAAAAATATAATAATGCTGCGACGGCACATCGAACCAAATAGCTTGCCTGCCGTTATACCTTATCCACGGTAAAATCAAAAATAATGCCAATAACGCATACATGCTAATCACGCGGATATTTTGGTAAAATCCGGTGATAAATCTAGGGTGAACGCGTTTTTTATTGGCGTTAAGATCCACCTCAACGACAGGAATTTTATTGGATGGTTGTGCTGACATAAACGTGCCTCTTTAAAAAAAGAATCAGTCTGCTGGCATGATGAACAAATACCTTTAATAGCTGGGTATATGGATGTACGATGTTATCAATGTCAGTAAGTGGCAAGTCTCATACCAAAAAAAGTATTCAAGCTTGCTACCAAATGAGCGATTGTAAATAAAGGATTAAAATATGCTTAAATAGATGACTCTATAGTGTTTCTACTCGATTACTATTTTAGCAGTTTCCCTACTATAAATGGGGTGAGAATGTTAAAAAGCAATACTTATCTGCGACTCTGCGACTCTGCGACTTATTGATAGAAGAAGAGCGTATTACTATTAAGCTTAATAAATATCAAAACCAGTGGTGATAGAGCATAAAACGTATTAAATCTATCAGCAGTTTGATTTTGCGAGTTGCTCGTAGGCAGAATTTATTAATAAAACATAAAACTGATAAATAACTAAAAAGGGAGAACTGCAATAACAGTTCTCCCTTTGTTAAATACCACTTATTTACGATATACAACTGACTAAATGCGCTTAGTTTGCAACTGCCGTTTCAGGTTTGGCTGCTTTTGGAGCAGCGGCAGAAACAGGCTGCGCTTTAGCAGGCTGAGGCGTTCTGTCTGATAGAGAATAAACATACGCAGCAAGCAGCATAATACGCTCATTACCTAGTTTGGTTTCCCATTCTGGCATCACACCGGCACGGCCATAACGAATGGTATCACGGATACTTTCGCGATCGCCGCCATATAACCAGATGTTATCAGTCAAGTTTGGCGCCCCAGTAGAGATCATACCTTTAGCATCTTCACCATGACAAAGCACGCAATTAGTAGGCTCATGGAAAATGGCTTTACCTTGAGCAACTTTAGCTTGGTCAAGCTCATAACCTGGTTGGTTACCAGAGATTGACAAGACATATTCAGCCGCTGCACGCACACCATCTTCACCAAGTTGGTCACGCCAAGCTGCCATACCACCAACACGACCATTATGTAGCGTCGTTAGGATATGTGAAGCTTCACCGCCATATAACCAGTCATTGTCAGTCAAATTAGGATAGCCTAGCGCACCTTTCGCATTAGAGCCGTGACAGACAGCACAGTTCTGTAAGAACAAGCGACTACCGACTTTTAGCGCATTCGGGTTTTCAGCAAGTTTTTCAACGTACGGTGCAAGCTCAGCAATTTTCTCATCAATCTGAGATTGCAAGTCTGCTGGCGGTGTTTCACTGCGACGCATGGTTGCTTGCATCTCAGACAGCGTTGCTAGCGTTTTGGTTGCTCCGCTGGCATCTGCTTTAGCCAAGATATTTTGCTCGAAGTTATCGGTAAATACCTTATTATTACTTTCAAGCTCGCTTGCTAACTCGTTATGCGAGGTCCATGGCACGGTTTCGCCATCTACTTCTACAGTCGTGATACCTTCCCATTTTGATGGAAAGATAGCAGGGAAAAATATCCAGTATGCAACAGCCCAAATGATCGAGCCAAAAAATATCACTAACCACCATTTAGGCAGTGGCTTATCGTATTCTTGAATACCGTCGTAAGTGTGCCCAGTAGTACCGTCTTCTTCTACTTCTGGCTTGTATTTCAACACCATTAGTAAGACGCCGAGGATACCCGCCCAACACATAATACTTAGTATGGTGATCCAAGAACTCCAAAAAAATGTCATCGTTTATCCTTATTGCGCTGCTCTTCAGCCAAAGCTTCTTTATCTTTGTCATCAAGCGCAAGTTGTGCATCTTCTTCGAAGCGTTTTTTGTTTTTTGGCGAATACGCCCACCATGCAACGCCCACGAAGGCAATAAAAGCAGAAACGGTCGCAATTGTTTGTAATTCACCAATACCCATTAGCGCTGTCCTTCCATCGCGGTACCCAATTGCTGTAAGTAGGCAACCAGAGCATCAAGCTCAGTGGCGCCAAGTACCGCATCTGGCGCTCCTTCGATATCTTCTTCAGTGTAAGGCACACCAAACTGATCACGGAATAGACGCATTTTAGTTTGCACATTGGTACCGTTTACTTCATTGGTTGCAAGCCAAGGGAAACCAGGCATTACAGATTCAGGTACTAATGAGCGTGGATCGATAAGATGTTGTTTTTGCCAATCTTCAGAATAACGTCCACCAACACGTGCCAAGTCAGGACCAGTACGTTTAGAACCCCATAAGAATGGATGATCCCACGTAGATTCAGCAGCACGTGAGTAAGGTCCATAACGCTCAACTTCCGCACGCAATGGACGCACCATTTGCGTATGACAGACGTGACAGCCTTCACGAATATAGATGTCACGACCTTCAAACTCAAGTGCGGTCCATGGCTCCATGGCGGGAAGGGGAGCGTTTACCCCACCTTCTTCAGGACCCTTGTTATCATAAATCAGCGGTACGATTTCAACGAGCGTTGCAAAGCTAATGGCAATAACAATACCGATAACCAACAAGCCTGTATTTTTTTCAATAATTTCATGCGGTGTACCAGACATGATCGCTCCTTATACGTTAGCTGCCGAAGGTTTATCAACACTAGGTTCATGATCAGTAGGATCTGCGATATCAACAGGCTTACCTTCTGGCATTTTAAGTGTTTTATAAACGTTATAGGCCATAACAACCATACCCGATACATACAATAGGCCACCAAAGGCACGACCAATATATGGGAAATGTGAGAACTCAACGGTATCAACGAAGCTATACACCAACGTACCATCTGGATTGGTCGCAAGCCACATCATGCCTTGGCCGATACCTGAAATCCACATAGAAACGATATAGAAGATAGTACCCGCTGTTGCTAACCAGAAATGCGTGGTGATTAAGCTGATAGAGTACATTTTTGGCTTGTTATAAATACGTGGTAACAGTACATATAGCGAACCAATCGTAATCATACCAACCCAGCCAAGTGCACCTGAGTGTACGTGACCGACTGTCCAGTCCGTGTTATGCGATAACGCGTTGACGGTCTTAATAGACATCATCGGACCTTCGAACGTTGACATAGCATAGAACGACAATGCCACAATCATAAAGCGAATGATCGGATCGGTACGTAGCTTATCCCAACTGCCTGATAGCGTTAGTACACCGTTAATCATACCACCCCAAGATGGCGCAAATAGGATGATTGAGAACACCATTGCGAGAGACTGCGTCCAATCTGGAAGTGCTGAATAATGCAAATGGTGACCACCAGCCCACATGTATGAAGCAATCAATGCCCAAAAGTGAACGATAGACAAACGATAAGAATAAATAGGACGACCAATCTGAACTGGAACAAAGTAATACATCATCCCAAGGAACGCGGCCGTTAAGTAAAAACCTACCGCATTATGCCCGTACCACCACTGCACCATCGCATCGGTCGCACCGCCAAATAATGAGTAAGATTTAAACGCACTAACAGGGATAGCCATACTATTTACGATATGCAGTAGAGCAATCGTAATAATAAATGCGCCAAAGAACCAGTTAGCCACATAAATGTGTGAAGTTCTACGTTTGATGAGCGTACCGAAGAACACAATGGCATAAGAAATCCATACCAAAGCAATCAAGATATCGATTGGCCACTCAAGCTCAGCGTATTCCTTGGTCGATGTCAGACCTAAAGGAAGAGTAATAACCGCTGCGACGATAACCGCTTGCCAACCCCAAAAGGTAAACCAAGCTAAATAAGGGGCGAATAGTCTCGTCTTACAGGTACGCTGTACCACATAATAAGAGGTTGCGAACAGGGCAGAGCCACCGAATGCAAAGATAACCGCGTTAGTGTGTAGCGGTCTTAGACGACTGAATGTCAGCCATGGAATGTCAAAGTTTAGTGCTGGCCATGCTAACTGTGAAGCAATGAACACACCAATACTCATGCCGACGATGCCCCATATCACGGCCATTATCGTAAAGAATCTTACGACAGTGATTTCATACTCACGGTCAATTGGGGCGACTGCTGTGTTTTGTAAACTCATTGGATGATTCCTTTACAGCCCGAATTATCAACAGAATTAACTAACTCTCCGCGGCCTCTATATTATAAAAAATTATAAGCAGATTATGGTTGCGGTACATGTTGTTTTTGCCAAATCTTATTATCGATACCTTATTTACGATTAAATCAATCCTACGCTAATGTTCAGCGGTTACTGCTGAGTTGAGAGCGGCGATATAAACGCACTGCGCTCACAGTTAGACGATAATAGAATGATTAATAAATAATAAACGGTTAAATTTGATAAGACAATGTGCCTTCCTTGAGCATCAAACATCTATTGAGGCTGAGTATGTATCTTAATTATTACTGCTAAAAAGCCAGTATGAACGAAGATAAATACTAATATTCAATTGGTGATAAAAAACTTGTACACCATCAATGTATGCTAGCGGCGGCTGACAAAAACCATGTTTACGTAATGTTTAGTTAAAACTCCCGACTCTGTTTAAGGGTATTGTAACGCAAACCTAATCAAATATCATCAGAACTATGCGCCAAAATACAAACTCTTTGGTAAAAATAGTTACTAACGATATAATCTTACAGCGTTATACACCTATTTTATACCCAATTTCCCTACTATTCTAGGGGTGAAAAAAGATAGTGCTTTTTGGCGCAAAAAATACAATTAAGCGGTGGTTTTGTAACAATAGCAGCATTTGCGCTATAAATAGGTTTTACTTATCATCGAATCGCCCCTTATAATGACACCTTGTATTATCGCTAACCAAGTGCTTTATACTGATATTAACGAATATTTTGAACTTTTAAATAGTGGTTAGGCTTAGCCGTATGCTGGCACAAGCCTACCTTCATAAATAACCTCATAAATAATAGGTATTAAGGATAATAATATGGCAGTTTTTTTGACAGACGAATGGTTTGAGCAAGTTGAGAAAATGGGTCAAGAAGCCGGTGAATTAAATTTACCACCAGCGCTTGCCAATATGGTGGTGAACTTAAAAGTCACCGATACGGAACAAGATATTGAAGCAAGCTTTGCTGACGGCTTACTACATCGCGGTTTGAATGATAAGGCAACCACAACCTTATTGTTGGATCGTAGCCTGCTGCAATCTATCATTACCAACTTTGATACCAATGAAATCATGGGCGCTTTTATGGCCGGTAAAATTCGTGTCGAAGGCGATATGTCACAATTGATGGCAGTACAAACCGCGCGCCCAAGTGCGGAGCAAAAAGAGCTTTATAGTAATATCAAGTCAATGACTACCTTAGCTTAATGGCCTGTTTTTCATTTTTTTATCAATAACGTTTAGCATAAAAAAAGCCCTTAATATGAATTAAGGGCTTTTTTATCGAAAAGTTTAATAGTAACTTAATTGCTGAATTAGCTGGCTTTTGATTGTTGCGCAGTTGTTTGTGGTTTTTGATTTTCTTTGTAAATCGCCGCTTGTAACCAGATATTGGCCTGTACATAATCATGCACTTCAATAGCAGCGGTGGTTTCGGTTTTAGGTGCGCCAATACGAATGACAAACGGGTCTGCATCTTGTTCGCGCAGTACCACCACATCAAATAAGATGATGGTCTGGCCATTAAATAGTGTTTCTTGCTTACCAAGCACCTGACCTTGACACCACGCTTCGTCTTCTTGCCCTATGGTATCGCCGAACAAATACGCGCACATATGACCAAGATTAATCTCGACGGGCGCCATTTGTTCATTGGTTTCAGGCTGCCACGCTTTGATTTGCTCTTGTAAATCGTCAGGCATTTTTCCATCGTTGGCGGCGACGATGTCGTTAAAGGCGCGATGGTAGCGAATGGCTTCTTGGTCTTCGACCATAATCACTTCGTCTTGTTCACTCAGCTTAATCTCATGCGCCCACGCACTAAAGTTCACGTAATAAGCCGTATCTTGCTGATATAAATGACGGTTAGCGGTATATAGCTGGTCGAAAGCATAAATAATGCTGCCATCAGCGGTGCGTAAGCGCAAGACCGCATCGTGAGTGTTGTCATTGACAATCATGCGCTCGATTTTGCACGTCAAACCATAAGGGCTATCGACACAAGGGTAGGCGTTGATAAAGCATTCAGGCTTGCCATCTTTCATCGCCAGCACTTGATTGATATGACAAGGCTGGTCTTCAGATAGCAATAAGCAGCTGTCTTTGGCACTGACATTGCTGTTGAGCCCTTTCGGCATGGCCGCTTTTTCAATCATCTTTTGCAGCCATTCTGGTACGTCTTGACTCATGTCATCGGTCAAAATGCGCCAATGATCGGCGTGTCCAGCAGATTGCTCGTCAGTTAAGGTAATTTTGGTGGGAGATTGGATGTTTTTATATTGATAATTAATGGTCATGAATATACTCAAACTTAAGTCAGCCATGAAGTTTGGGTCTAAAACTGTGATTGCTGACCATTATCCAATATATGAACGGATTGGTTTATGATAACCAGCAATGTCGTCAGTAAAGAGGCAACAAACAACAATGAGGGGTTAGTGACAATTGTCCTTAGCATACAATATATAGGTATAGACGCAACTAATAGCAAGCCCCTCGTGAAAAATAATATGAAAAGTTGAGTTTTTATTAAAAAATACCGGCAGTTTGCGCTAATGACTGGCACATATAAGTCAAATTGTGTCAAACTAGCTCCCTTTTGACAGCGGTATTTTGCTGCTCATAATCCCCTGTTTTTTGTTCGATTGATATGTTTTTGCGGCAACAGCCTTAGTGAGTGTCATACTAAAAGGCGGTTGCTGCATTGGATTTTATAACATAAATAAAGTCGCACGTAGATAAGATAAAGAGTTTGAATATGTTTCGTCCTTTAGCGTTATTTATCGGCTTACGGTACACCCGAGCAGAGCGTAGTAATGGTTTTATCTCCTTTATCTCGCTGATTTCAATGATTGGTCTGACGCTTGGCGTGGCGGTACTGATTACGGTGCTATCGGTCATGAATGGTTTTGATCGCGAGCTCAAAACACGTATTTTGGGTATGGTGCCACAAGCGACGGTAATTTCAACCGAGATTATCGGTGATTGGAAAGAGGTGGCCGATAAAATTAAAGAAGATCCCGAAGTTGCTGCCGTCGCACCCTTTATTCAGCTGCAAGGTATGCTGACCTCCAACGGTCAAGTGGCTGGGATTATGGTCACCGGCGTCGATCCAGAGTATGAGAAAAACGTTTCTATCATCAACGAGCACATGGTAGAAGGCAGTATTGATACGCTGCAAAACGGTGAGTTCAGTATTGTGCTTGGTGAAGAGATGGTGCAGTCTTTGGGGCTGCGCTTAGGTGATAAAGTGACCTTGGTGCTGCCAGAAGCGTCGCCATCGCCAGCAGGTGTGATACCGCGCTTTAAGCGTTTTACTTTAACAGGTATTTTTACCATCAGTCCCGAGGTAGATAGCCTAATGGCGTTTATTCCGATGGGTGATGCGGCAAAATTACTGCGTCTACCAGAGGGTGCGCAGGGCATACGTATGAAGCTTGACGATATCTTTAATGCGCCAATGGCGGCCCAAAAAGCGGCTGCTATTGCGCCTGACAAGCTTTATCCTAGCGATTGGACACAAACGCACGGCAACCTATTTGGTGCCATCCAAATGGAGAAAGCCATGGTTGGCTTGCTGCTGTTTTTAATTATCCTTGTTGCCGCTTTCAATATCGTTTCAAGTTTGGTGATGCTAGTCACCGACAAAAAAGCAGACATTGCTATTTTAAAAACCTTTGGCGCTTCACCGCGTCTGATTACCCATGTGTTTATGGTACAGGGCATCGTTATTGGCTTTATCGGTACGATTGCGGGCACGATACTTGGTGTTATCTTTGCCCTGACCGTTAGTGATATTTTGGGTTTTATCAATCAAACCTTTGGCCTCAATTTGTTTGATGCTTACTTTGTAAATTATCTGCCATCGCAGCTGCGTTTGACCGATGTGGTACTGATTACCAGTGCGTCATTTATACTGAGCTTTTTGGCGACCATTTATCCAGCGCGCCGAGCGGCGAAAATTCAGCCTGCGCAAACGCTGCGTTACGAGTAATCTACAGGCGTCAATCGTCAATGCTATGCTAAATAAAACAAAGGAAGTACCATGTCTGAAATTTTAAAAGCGACCAATATTAATAAAATTTATGATGAAGGGGCGGTGAGCACACAAGTATTGACCGGTCTAGATTTGACTGTCAATGCTGGTGAGCGCATTGCGATTGTCGGTACCAGTGGTTCGGGGAAAAGCACTTTGCTGCATTTGCTTGGCGGACTGGATACCCCCAGTAGCGGGGAGGTCTGGCTACATGGACAGCTGTTAAATAGTATGAATGAGACCGAGCGCGGGGCGATGCGTAATAAGCACTTAGGGTTTATTTATCAGTTTCACCATTTATTAGCAGAGTTTACTGCTGTTGAAAACGTCGCTATGCCGCTACTGATGCGTCCAAAAGTATCGACGACCGAGGCACGTCAACAAGCGATAGATATTTTAAAAAGTGTCGGTTTGGAGCATCGTTTGGCCCACAGACCCGGTGAGCTATCAGGCGGTGAGCGTCAACGTGTGGCGATTGCTCGCGCGCTTGTGACCAAACCATCACTTATTTTGGCCGATGAGCCGACTGGTAACTTGGATTATGACAACGCGCAAAGCGTGTTTGGGCTGTTATCCGAGCTACAAAGCACCATGCAAACCGCGCTATTGATGGTGACGCATGACCGTAGTTTGGCAGCCCTTGCTGACCGTCAGCTCCTACTCCGCAATGGGCATTGGGAAGATTACTAAAGGCGTTATTTTTAATACTTTTTTTCAATAAACTGTAGAACTGCTGTTACTGAGCAGCAGCATGATACGGTTAGCTTTTTTATAAAAGTTACTGACTATAAAAATTAATGATAAAAACGACGAAAAAAACAGACTGTATCTAGCAGCTTTAACAAGTAGATAGAATGATAAATAAGGAATGATGAGATGGATAAAAATGATGATCCGATTGAAGCGTTTGGTAGCGCCGAAGAAGGTAACGAACCACTAAAGCCTTATATGGATCCGACGCTATTTGACACCATTGATAGACAAGCACAAATAGACTTGCTGACGCCGGTTTTTGACTCAATTACCTTAGCGGGTGCAGATTACGATTTAAAGGCGCAAGATAGTGCGACTGGCAAGCGCTATACGCTGTTAAAAGATGAGAAAGTGATAGATATATTTGTGATGGATGCCAACCTTACCGACAATGTTAAAAACGCTATCGACAAGCATAAAGAGGAAGAAGGCGAGTTATAAGGTCGCTTACGAATTGGGCAATGATTTTATAAGACATTTCTATCTTTATAAAATGCTGCTATTTCTATAAGATGACTGACGCGACAAGATCGATTATTAATAATTAGGTGGTGTTCTAAAAAGTATGCCGGCATCAGACGTAACCATAATTGATGTAAAAGAACACCATATCAAACACTTTGAAGTGATTATCGAGCTTCTTAGAGAAACAACAGGTCTTTCGAA